>JBBINE010000001.1:0-4199 GCA_037444025.1 bacterium
ATTACTTCCACCACTTCTCCTTTAAGAAAGTTTCTTTTTTTCTTTATTATTCTTACTTTTGCTTTTTCCTGAGGGAGAACGCCAAAAGCAAGTACTTTCTTGTTTTCAAAATTTCCAACACTTGCTCCGTTGGGATCGATATCTTCAAATTCAACTATTATTTCTTTGGGCATCATATTTATGTTTTAAAATTTTTACTTTAATTTGCTGACATTTTTCTCTAAAAGACTATCTCTTTTTATTATTAACAGAAAGTAATAAAATGGAAAGTAAAAGAATTTAGAAGTTTATGAATTGAATTTCGGGGTTTTTAAAGACAAAATTAAGCGTGAAAAATTATGTTCGGGTTGATTAAGAAATCCTTTTTTGTTCTTAAAAATTACGGATTAAAGATTTTTTTAATTAAGGTGATAAATTGGCTCTTAAAGCGGCCAATAAATTTGTTAACTTCCTTTAAGTTAAGGTTAAACGAGAAAAAAGCTAAGCAAAACCCAGAGTTAGTCATCAAAGAGTTGGAAAAATTTAATTCAAGCAAACCAGAAGAAATTTTTGACTTTGCTTGGGAATTTTTTGGAGGATTAATAAGACCAATGCAACTAAAAGAAGAGTTCGTTGAACTTTTGAAAATTTTTAAGGAATTAGATCCTAAATATATTATGGAAATTGGCACCGCTAACGGAGGAACACTTTTTTCTTTCTGTAAATTAGCAAGAGAAAATGCAGTGGTGGTTTCTCTGGATTTACCGGCGGGTCCTTTTGGTGGGGGTTATCCTGAATGGAAAATACCCGTTTATCGAGCTTTTCAAAAGAAAGATCAAAAACTTTACCTTTTAAGAGAAAATTCTCACCAAAAAGAAACATTAGAAAAAGTAAAGGGGATTATAGGTGATAACCAATTAGATTTCCTTTTTATTGACGGCGATCATACTTATGAAGGAGTTAAAAAAGATTTTGAAATGTATGGCTCTTTGGTTAAGGAAGGGGGAATAATTGCTTTTCATGATATAGTTTTTCATAAATTTGAACCGATAGTAAAAGTGGATGTGTTTTGGAATGAAATAAAGAGTAATTTCAAATTTAAGGAAATGGTTAAAAACAATAATCAAAATTGGGCGGGAATAGGAATAATTTATGTTTAGAATATTAAGTTAGAATTAAATTAAGATAAACAAAAAATCGATTCAATTTATTATTATAAGATTATGAACATATCAGTTATTGAATTCTTTGTTTCTGAGGTTAATCCCAAAGAATTTTCAAATAAGAAGGTGTTAGAAGTTGGTAGCAGATATATCAACGGCAGTATTAGACCGATTGTGGAAAGGCTTTTAAATCCAAAGGAATATATTGGGATAGATATTCAACCAGGTAAATTTGTTGACATTATTTTACCAGCTGAAAATTTAGTGGATCGATTTGGAAAAAACGCGTTTGACGTGATTATTGCCTTGGAACTTTTAGAACATGTAAAAGATTACAAGTTAGTAATTGAAAATATGAAAGAAGTTTTGAGACCAAACGGCTTTGTTTATATTAGCACTCGCTCTTATGGTTTTCCTTATCATGGCTATCCTTATGATTTTTGGAGATATGAAATTAATGATATGGAGAATTTATTTGCTGACTTCGAAGTAATTGCTTTGAAAAATGATCCGGAAGCAAAAGGAGTGTTTCTAAAAGCTAAAAAACCACAGAATTATAAAAAAGTTGATATTTCGGATTACAAGTTGTACTCAATTCTATTAGGTAAAAGGACAGATAAAATTGTTAAAGAAAAAGATTGCTCTCTTTTTAGAAGATTATTGATAAACACGATATATCAAAACGAAAATCCAACTATTCTTTTTAGAGTATTAAGAAAAATTTTTAAATTGATATGAATCCTAAGGTAACGGTGATCATTCTTAATTGGAATGGGTTAAAAGACACCATAGAATGTTTGGAGTCTTTAAAAAAAATTACTTATCCAAATTATGAAGTAATTGTAGTAGATAACGGCTCAAAAGGTAATGATGCTGATATCTTAGAAAAAAATTATAAGAATTATATTCGGATTATTAGAAATAAAGAAAACTTAGGTTTTGCTGAAGGAAACAATCTGGCTATAAGAGAAGTGATTAAAGAGAATAAAAGCAAATACATTTTAACTTTAAATAATGATACAACCGTTAAAGCGGATTTTTTAGAAAAGTTGGTAAAATGTGCTGAAAAGTATCCTTGGGGGGGAAGCTTTCAACCCAAAATGATTTTATCTAAATGGGTTCAATATATAGACAGCACAGGCTTGGATTTGTCAAAAACTGGTTTTGGATTTAACAGAGGTGCCTATCAGGATGTAAATTTGTTTAACGAAGAGAAAGAAATCTTAGGGCCTTGCGCAGGTGCTGCCTTGTATAGAGTTGAAGCTCTGAAAATGGTAATGGTTGAGGATGAAATTTTTGACAAGGATTTTTTTGCTTATTATGAAGATTTTGATTTAGCCTTAAGATTGCGATGGGCTGGATGGAAGAGTTATTTTTGTCCATCTGCTATTGTTTATCACCAAAGAGGCGCAACGGGGGGTGTAAGAAGTAAATTTACAGCCTATTACGGAACAAGGAATCAAACCTGGAATTTATTTAAGAATTTACCGCTAAGCTTTATTTTTAAAAACATTCATTTAATTTTATTAGCTCAGCTTGCTCAAATTGGAATAAATTTGTTAAAAGGAAGGTTTTCTCTTTTGTTGTCAATAATTAAAGGAAGAATAGATGGATGTTTAGGTTTGAAAAAAATTCTAATTAAGAAAAGTAAAATTAAAAAGCAAGTTGATTTTTCGGAAATAGAGAAATTTTTAATTTTAAAATGGAGACAAAAAATTCCCAGAGAAATAGAAATTTAAAAATAAAAATCGAGGTTACTAAATCGAAATTATTAAAAATTTAAATTGATAATATGAACATTGGGATCAATCTCTTATTTTTATACGAAATGACGGGCATCGGAGTTTATGTAAAAAATCTTTTGGAAAATTTAGGTCAAATTGATAAAGAGGATAATTTTTTTATTTTTGTCAGTAGAACAACACCTAAAGAAGTTTTCTTTAATTATAAGAATTTTAAGTATATTACCCTCCCTGTTAATGCTAAAAATAAGCTATTAAGAGTTGTTTTTGAGCAAATAATTTTACCCTTCTTAACTTTAAAGTATAAATTAAAGGTTTTGTTTACTCCTTCTGTTTTTCATCCCGTTTTTTCTTTTTGTTCTCAAGTTTTAACTTTGCACGATATTATTTTTATCTTAAATAAAAAATTAAGTTTAAAAAATTTTTATTTTCAACTTCTTTTAAAATCAGCGAGAAGAGTAAAAGCAATTATAATTGTTTCAAGATTTTCTCAAAAAGAGATTTTAGATTTTTATAAAAACAAAAAACCTTCCGTTTTTGTTGTTTATGAAGGAGTGCCGCGGCTTCCATTGGTGGAGACAAATTATGATAATAAAATTTTAGAGAAGTTAGGAGTAAGAAAACCCTATTTTTTCTATATTGGATTAATTACACCTTATAAGAATATTGACGGCCTATTAAAAGCTTTCGAGAAATTTTCAAAGGAGCATCAGGAATATAATTTGATTTTATCAGGAAGGATTGTTAGAGAGCTTATAGATCCCGAAGGTTTAATTAAGAAATTGAATTTAGGAGAAAGGGTTATTTTAACAGGAATTATTAGTGACGAAGAAAAGGTTATTTTAATGAGAAACGCGTCAGCCTTTGTTTTTATTTCTACTCGCGAAGGTTTTGGTTTGCCGATTTTAGAAGCTCAAAGCTTGGGTGTTCCGGTTTTAACCTCTAATCTCTCAGCGCTACCAGAGATAGGAGGCGAGGGGGCTTTATATGTTAATCCCTTTGACATTGAAGAGATTGTGAGAGGAATGAAAAAAATCTCTTTCGATAGAATAGTAAGAAAAACTTTGATTGAAAAAGGATATGATAATGTAAAGAGATTTTCATTTACTAAAACTGCTGATGAGACTTTAAAAACCATTAAAATGATAGCAAAAAATGAAAATTCTTCAGATTAATAAATTTTATTATCCTTGGGTGGGGGGAGTGGAAAAGGTTGTCCAGCAAATCGCCGAAGGATTAAATGAAAAGAACAATCTAAAAATCGATGTTTTAGCGTGTAATTCCAAGAACGAAAGAGTTATTGAAGAAGTAAATA
>JBBINE010000002.1:0-2703 GCA_037444025.1 bacterium
AAAGTCTTCAAAGAAATAAAAAACATTACTAGCATTACTTTGACTAGTAGTAGCAGGATTGCCGTAATAGAGATAAATAGTTTTATTGTTTGAACCAGGAAGAGAGGGAATTTTAGTCCAGACTTTAGTTGATTGAATGTTGCAGGTGTTAGGTTCTATCCAATAATTAAGCAAAGTTGAACCATCTGAGTCTGTAATTCTCAAGTCTCCACAATCAGAACGCATTTTATTAGCAAGAATAAGAGATTGAGTATCTATAGTAAAGCTGAGTTGATAATCAGTAAGATTGTTAGAGTTTTGAGTGTTATCAATAACGAGAGAACGACGATAAGAGAAGTTGGGCATTAAATTAGAATCAAAACCAGAAACCAGAATTTCAGCTTTGAGAGGAATAGTAGTGGTATTTGAAGTCCGAAGATGAAATTGAGCTTCAGGTGAAGAAACTCCTATTCCTAAATTACCAGCTTCTAAGATTAAGTTACTACTAGTTAAAGAAAGAGGTTGAAAAAAACGAACTTCCTTGGATTGAGCTTGAAATTTTAAATTATAGTAAGGAGTATCTTGATTAGGATTTTCCCATCCCCAGGTATAAAAATTTTGATTTTTTAATAAACTTAAAGCAACTGAAAATAAAATTAACAAACTAAGAATGATTATTTTTCTCACTTTCATTTTTGATAATTACTTTTAAGTTTGATATAATATCATGGCCCAATTTAACAGCAATATTATATTCCCCACTTTCTTTAATTTTTTGCTCCAAAACAATGTTAGCTTTAGGTATATTGATGCCTTTATCTTTTAAAGCTTTTGAAATTTTTTCTCTGGTTATCGAAGAATATTTATTAATTCTAAACTCTAAAACTAATCTCTCTAATTCATCTTTTAATCTTTCAGATAACAATTTTCTTTTTTCAACTTTAGTTTCTAAAAGTAAAGGTTTTAATTCTCCAGATAATTTTTCTTTAGTAGCTAATTTAATTTTTCCTAACGAAAATAAATATTTAAAATACCCTGGCTTAACCATTACCACTTCTCCTTTCTGCCCTAAATTAACAATATCATCTAAAAGAAGAACCGGTAATCTTTTATTCTTTTTATTCTTTTTGCTTTTCTTCATTGGGTTTTATAAACTTTTGACTACCTCCTTGGCTTTATCTAATATTGGATCTAATTCAGAATTTTTCTCTTTTTCTTCTGGGGATGGTTCTTTAATTTCAATATCAGGAGTAATACCATTCCCCTCAATTTTTGTCCCTTTAGGAGTTAACCAGTAAGCAACAGTTAATTTCAGCATATTCTTATCAACATTAAAAACTTGCTGCACACTTCCTTTACCAAAAGATTTCTCTCCTATTATTTTAACATTATTATTGTCTCTTAGAGCACCAGCAAAAATCTCTGAAGCTGAAGCTGAACCCTTGTTAATCAAAATAACTACTTTTTCTTTCTCTAAATTTCCTGGACCTTCAGAAACAATATCTCTTGTTTTATTGCTCCTACTCACCTCTTTCAAAATCACTTTACCTCGCGGCAAAAAGAGTTCACTCATTTTAATTGCCATTTCAAGAAAACCACCGGGATTATTCCTTAAATCTATGATAAATCTATTCGCTCCTTTGTTTTTCAAATCTTTGTAGGCATTTAAGAATTCGTAATAAATATTACTACTGAAAGAATTAACTTTGAGATAGCCAATTTTAGAATCAAGAAGCTTACTTTTGACTACTTCTATCTTAATGATTTCTCGCGTAATAACAAAATCTTTTGCTTCTAACCATTCTTTCTCTCTAAAAATAGTCAACTTTACATTAGTTCCTGGTTTACCACGAATTTTACTAACAGCTTCTTCTAAAGACATATTTTCTGTGCTTTCATCATTTATTTTTAAAATCTTATCTCCAGCTTTAAGGCCAGCTTTTTCAGCTGGAGTTCCTTCAAGAGGAGCAATTACGGTTAAAACTCCATTTCTAATACCAATCTCAAAACCAACCCCACCAAAAGAGCCACTTAAATCTTCCTCAAAAATTTTTGCTTGAGTAGCGGAAAGAAAATCTGAATGAGGATCATCCAAAGATCTAACTAAACCACGAATAGCTTCAAACATGGCTTTGTTGGGATCTACTTTTTGTGGATCAGCATAATTTTGTTTAATAATCTGCCATGTTCTTAAAAAAGTAGAAAAATTCTGGCGACTAAAGTTTTTATTAAGTAAAGCATCAGCCCAAGCTAAATCATGACTAAGCTTATAGCCTAACAAACCAACACCTGTTAAAATAAAAATAATTAAAAATAAAGTCCTTGTCTTTTTGCTAAACATGATTTATGTAAAAATAAAAGGTTTAATTTTAGACAAAACAAAAGTTAAAGAAAAAGACGCCCTGATTTATATTTTAACAAAAAGAGACGGAATTTGGAAATGTTCTCTTAAGGGTCTTTTTCGTCCGAAAAGCAAAAATCTTTCTTTAATGGAACCGGGAAATTTTAATAGTTTTTTTATTATAACCGATTTAGAAAAAAAAATAATAGTTTCTGCCTTACCTCTAAAAATAATGCCTGCTACCTGGAAAAAATATCCTTATACTTTTTTATGGACCTTAAAATTAATTAAAAACTTAAAACTTGTAGAAACTCCTAAATTTATATGGTTTATCTTAAAAAATATAAATCATTACTTACCTCAAGGAAAAAATTTTTCTTTTT
>JBBINE010000003.1:0-2021 GCA_037444025.1 bacterium
TATTATACTGTCCCAAAATGTAAAATTATTAACAATAAATAAATTAAAAAAATTTGGCTGGGATGATACAGAAGAAAGTTATTTTATTGAATACAATCAAGTTGATTTTGCCGAGAAAAAGAAAAAACCTCTTAGCAAGGATTGGACTATTTGGACAAAGGTTCCTCGAGTCATAAGATGGAAAGAATCAAAAAGTAGTTATTGGAGTTATAAAAAGATTAATTTAAACGAGGAGTTTAGAGATTTATTGGAAAAATACGGATTTGAGGCACAAAGTAACGACATCCTCTCTAATCTTAAAAAGAGGATAGCAGAAAACGATAAATTATTAGTCGAAAAAAAGGAGTTTGATGGAAGATTAAAAAACTTTTACGAGAGATTTATTTTTCTCTTTAATATTGTTTTGCAAGTGAGAAATACTTATTCTTTATCAGTAGAAATTGATAAGACGGAAAAGAAACTTAAAAAAATTGATTATGGCATTGACTTTTTTGCTTCGCCAGTAAAACCATTTTTCACAACTTTTGGTTTGAGAGAAATTGGTATAGAAAAAGATGGGAAAGTCGTGAAAGATAACGCCAGAGAAGAAATTGCTTCTGAAAATTTGGCTGAATTTAAAGATAGATTAAAAGAATATAAGCCAGAGGAGAAATTTGATGCTGATGGTGTTGGCGCTTATAACATTGCCAGAAAAGGATTAATTATTTTAGAAAAAATCAAAAATAATCCTAATAAACCGGATTTAAGCATTTCAAAGGAAGAGTGGGACAAATTTGTTCAAAGATAATGTACTCCTATATCCCAATTTCTAAAATTAACGATTTTCTTTATTGTCCAAAAACTTTATATCTTCATATGATGTATGAAGATTTTTCTGATGATTTGTTTCATGATGAACCGCAAAGAAAAGGGAGAATAAAACATCAATCCATTGAAGAAAAAAATTATTCTACTTCCAATCGTTTTCTTGTTGGAAAAGAAGTTTATAGCGACAAGTATAGAATAATGGGCAAGATTGATATTTATGACAAAGAAGAGAAAACTCTAATTGAAAGAAAAACGAAAGTAAAATGCATTTATGACGGTTATAAATATCAGCTTTATGCTCAATATTTCTGTCTTTTGGAAATGGGTTATGAAGTTAAAAAAATAATTATTAGATCTATGAGCGATAATAAAAATTACTTTATACCCCTTCCTTCTAATAAGGATAAAAACATATTTGAGGATATTCTTAAACGCATAAGGAATTTTAATCCTCTCCAGTTAATTAACCATTCTTGCCCAAGGTGTCAAAATTCTATTTATTCAACCTTAAATTGGTAAAATGATTACTCTTCCGGATTTTAGACAAAAGCAGATTCTTTTTATTAAGACCGAAAGCGGTGTTTTAAATAAGATTAAAATTTACAACGACAATATTGTTTTTGAAAAAGATGAACGAGTAGAAAATAGAGTATCTTGTCACCGAATATTTTCTGTTTTTATTATTGGTAACATTTCTATCACCTCTGAGTTAATTAAAAAAGGCTTAAAATATGGTATCTCCTTCTTTTTGCTAGATAATAGTTTCCGTTGTTACGCCTCAATTGGCGCGAAAAATAGTGGCAATTATTTATTGAAAATGAGACAATACTTTTTTTCAGACGATTTTGATTTAAAATTTTCTAAAAGTCTTGTTTTAAATAAAATTGAGAATCAACTTAGATTGCTTAAATCAAGAGGGAAATTAATTAGTAGAACAAAACAAGAAATCAGAAATTTAATTAATCAAGCTGAAAATTTAGAGACCTTAAGAGGAATTGAGGGAAATTTCTCAAAAGAATTTTTTTCTGCTTATTTTAAAGAAATTGGTTGGTTTGCACGAATGCCCAGAGTTAAGCCTGACGCAGTCAATTTTTTATTAGATATGGGCTATACCTTACTTTTTAATTTTATAGATGCTTTGCTGAATCTTTTTGGCTTCGATACTTATAAGGGTTTTTATCACAAGTTATTTTTTCAAAGGAAATCCCTTTCTT
>JBBINE010000004.1:0-963 GCA_037444025.1 bacterium
GGGATTTCCTTTGAAAAAATAACTTGTGATAAAAACCTTATAAGTATCGAAGCCAAAAAGATTCAGCAAAGCATCTATAAAATTAAAAAGTAAGGTATAGCCCATATCTAATAAAAAATTGACTGCGTCAGGCTTAACTCTGGGCATTCGTGCAAACCAACCAATTTCTTTAAAATAAGCAGAAAAAAATTCTTTTGAGAAATTTCCCTCAATTCCTCTTAAGGTCTCTAAATTTTCAGCTTGATTAATTAAATTTCTGATTTCTTGTTTTGTTCTACTAATTAATTTCCCTCTTGATTTAAGCAATCTAAGTTGATTCTCAATTTTATTTAAAACAAGACTTTTAGAAAATTTTAAATCAAAATCGTCTGAAAAAAAGTATTGTCTCATTTTCAATAAATAATTGCCACTATTTTTCGCGCCAATTGAGGCGTAACAACGGAAACTATTATCTAGCAAAAAGAAGGAGATACCATATTTTAAGCCTTTTTTAATTAACTCAGAGGTGATAGAAATGTTACCAATAATAAAAACAGAAAATATTCGGTGACAAGATACTCTATTTTCTACTCGTTCATCTTTTTCAAAAACAATATTGTCGTTGTAAATTTTAATCTTATTTAAAACACCGCTTTCGGTCTTAATAAAAAGAATCTGCTTTTGTCTAAAATCCGGAAGAGTAATCATTTTACCAATTTAAGGTTGAATAAATAGAATTTTGACACCTTGGGCAAGAATGGTTAATTAACTGGAGAGGATTAAAATTCCTTATGCGTTTAAGAATATCCTCAAATATGTTTTTATCCTTATTAGAAGGAAGGGGTATAAAGTAATTTTTATTATCGCTCATAGATCTAATAATTATTTTTTTAACTTCATAACCCATTTCCAAAAGACAGAAATATTGAGCATAAAGCTGATATTTATAACCGTCATAAATGCATTTTACTTTCGTTTTTCTTT
>JBBINE010000004.1:992-3041 GCA_037444025.1 bacterium
TCGCGCGCTATAACACGATATGCGACCCTGCCCCTATAAACTTCTTTTCCAACAAGAAAACGATTGGAAGTAGAATAATTTTTTTCTTCAATGGATTGATGTTTTATTCTCCCTTTTCTTTGCGGTTCATCATGAAACAAATCATCAGAAAAATCTTCATACATCATATGAAGATATAAAGTTTTTGGACAATAAAGAAAATCGTTAATTTTAGAAATTGGGATATAGGAGTACATTATCTTTGAACAAATTTGTCCCACTCTTCCTTTGAAATGCTTAAATCCGGTTTATTAGGATTATTTTTGATTTTTTCTAAAATAATTAATCCTTTTCTGGCAATGTTATAAGCGCCAACACCATCAGCATCAAATTTCTCCTCTGGCTTATATTCTTTTAATCTATCTTTAAATTCAGCCAAATTTTCAGAAGCAATTTCTTCTCTGGCGTTATCTTTCACGACTTTCCCATCTTTTTCTATACCAATTTCTCTCAAACCAAAAGTTGTGAAAAATGGTTTTACTGGCGAAGCAAAAAAGTCAATGCCATAATCAATTTTTTTAAGTTTCTTTTCCGTCTTATCAATTTCTACTGATAAAGAATAAGTATTTCTCACTTGCAAAACAATATTAAAGAGAAAAATAAATCTCTCGTAAAAGTTTTTTAATCTTCCATCAAACTCCTTTTTTTCGACTAATAATTTATCGTTTTCTGCTATCCTCTTTTTAAGATTAGAGAGGATGTCGTTACTTTGTGCCTCAAATCCGTATTTTTCCAATAAATCTCTAAACTCCTCGTTTAAATTAATCTTTTTATAACTCCAATAACTACTTTTTGATTCTTTCCATCTTATGACTCGAGGAACCTTTGTCCAAATAGTCCAATCCTTGCTAAGAGGTTTTTTCTTTTTCTCGGCAAAATCAACTTGATTGTATTCAATAAAATAACTTTCTTCTGTATCATCCCAGCCAAATTTTTTTAATTTATTTATTAATTCTTTTATCTTCTCTTGCGAAGCAGAATTGCTAATATAAATATTTTTTCTAAAACCAGTTAAGGGATCGGTTTGAGAAGTGTATTCCGCGCTCGTGTAAAATAGAACTCCGGTTTGTTTGGCTTTCTCAATATCTTTAAAAGAAGTAAAGGGCGCGGCTAACTGATAACCGTTTAAAACACCACCCGGAGAAAAAACATCACGATTATCTTTAAAAATCAGATAATTCAACTTATCTATCAATGCTTTTTCAAATTGTTGATAAACTGTTCTTTCAGAAATACCATTTCTAATTTGTTTAAATCTTCTACTTAAATCTTCTAAAACAACAATCGCATTATGGTTTATAATCAAATCGCAAATCTTTCTTACTACATAAGAAATATATCCTTGTTTTAAATCTTTAATTTTAGCCACTGGTTCCCAAGATTGTCTTTCTAATTGTCGTTGCTTTTCTCTTTCAACAAGTTTGTCAAAATAATTAACATTATTTACCTTGTTTAAATTTATCTTGTTTAAGCTTCCATAGTCTAAAATTTCTTGATTCTGGTTAATCACGCAATAATAAAGAAGGTTCTTCTCGCCTCGGTCAATACCGATAATATTGATTTTACCAAGATTATCTTTGATAAAATGATTTAATTTACTGGAAAAATTTTTAAACGAAGAAGATGGTTTATCAGCGTTTAGAGTAATAGGACAGTGAAATAAATATGTAGGTTTTAAATATCTTTGATAATGATAAACAGGTTTATCTTCTCTCTTTGCCTGCTTTGCGCCATTTAATCTTTCTAGAATAACCGGCTTTCTCATTTCTTCATTCATTTCTAAAACATCTCTATAAAATATTTCTGCTTTCCCGTTTAATCTAATTAATGGATATTTTATTTCTTCTAAATTTTCCTTGCTAAAAATATGTTCCCAGTAAAGAGTGTGAATATTTTTCCTGCTATCTGGTTTTTTGTATTTATAAAAATCTTTATTAGAAACTTCAAATAAATAAAGATTGCCATCATTTAGTTGTTTTTCAATATAACTCGCCTTTATTTTATCAAAAT
>JBBINE010000005.1:0-4198 GCA_037444025.1 bacterium
AAGATCGGGCACTCGATTCAGAGTGTCCGAGAAAAAAGTCGTCTCCTTCTTTTAAGGGAGACGATTATAGAAATTCAAAGAAGGTTTAGATAATTAGTTAGGTGCTCCTCCTTGAAAGAGGAGCTTTTTGTTATAAAATAAAGAATGCCCCCATAGCTTAAAGGAAAAGCAACTCCGTCCTAAGGAGAAGATGAAGGTTCGACTCCTTCTGGGGGCAAATTAATATTTCATTACCTAAAGAACTTAAAAAATAAAAACATCAAAATAAAAATTAACTGGACAGGAAACAAAAAATAAAGAATCAAGCAAGATTAAGTTCAAATCATTTTGATAGAAAAATAGTATTTGATAAAATTATTAATACAAGCGCCTGTAGCTCAGCGGTAGAGCACCGACCTTATAAGTCGGGAGTCGTTGGTTCGAATCCAACCAGGCGCAAAATTTAAATTATTTAAATATAAAAAAACCTATATAGCCTATCAGATAAAGGAACTTCTCCTTGAACTTCTTTTAAATAACGAGAAACAAATTCTTTGATTTCTTGCTCAGAAACAAAAAACTCTTCTAAAGGAAAATGCAAGCCAAAAGAAAAATTTTTAGGAAACAAAAAAATATATTTTCGGTAAGAATTGGTAAAAATTTCAAAAGCATAAAATTTCTCCCACGAATAAAAATTATTATTGATGTAAAAACCGTTTTCGCCTAAAGTTATATCTAAAATCCTCGGCTCATAGAAAAGAGGATGAAAGAAAAAAATTAAAGCAATAGCACTTATAACCAAACCCCAAAAATCGTGAAAAACAATAGAATAAACTATAAAAATACCTACAATTATTCCCCAAAAAAGATGCCACACTAGATCACCAAAAGGATGATTAATATAGTTATATGTTTTCCATCTAATCTCCATGATATAATTATTTATATTATATAACCGAAAGAATGAATATTTAAATTTTCTTATTTTAGTAAAAATGTCATATCCATTCCGAAAAATAGAAAAAAAGTGGCAAAAAATTTGGGAGAAAAAAAATCTGTGGGAAGCAAAAGACTTTTCTAAAAAACCTAAAATTTACATACTTGATATGTTTCCCTATATCTCTGGAGAAGGCCTTCATGTTGGTCACGTAGAAGGATATACGGCTACAGATATTCTCGCTCGTTTCTATAGAATGAATGGTTATAATGTTCTTCATCCTATGGGCTGGGATGCTTTTGGTCTTCCAACAGAAAATTTTGCTATTAAAAAAAAGAAAAACCCTATTGATTTTGTTCCGAAATTTATAGATAGATTTAAAAAACAAATAAAGTCTTTAGGGTTTAGTTATGATTGGAAAAGAGAAATATCAACTATTGACCCCAATTATTATAAATGGACTCAATATATGTTTCTCCAAATGTATGAAAAAGGATTGATTTATGAAAAAGAAGCTCCTATTAATTTTTGTCCCTCGTGTAAAACAGGCTTAGCTGATGAAGAAGTTGTCGGCGGAAAATGCGAAAGATGTGGAAGTGTTACCGAAATAAGAAATCTAAAACAATGGCATATTAAAATAACTGCTTATGCTGATAGACTTTTAGAAGATTTAGAAAATTTAGACTGGCCAGAAAATGTAAAAGAAATGCAAAAAAACTGGATAGGAAAAAGTGAAGGCTACGAAATTGATTTCCAGATAGAAAACCAAGACAAAAAAATAAATGTTTTTACCACTAGAGTAGATACAATATATGGCGTTACCTTTTTAGCATTATCAATTGATCATCCTCTTGCTTTAAAAATAACCATCCCCGATTATTATGAAAACATAGAAAACTATATCAAAAAAGAAATTTTAAAAGAAAAAACATTAAGCAACAAAGATAAAGATATAACTGGGGTTTTTACAGGTTCTTATGCAATTCATCCTCTGACAAAGAAAAAAATTCCCGTTTGGGTAACAAATTATGTTTTAAGCGAATATGGTTCAGGAGCAATTATGGGTGTTCCTGCTCACGATGAAAGAGATTATAAATTTGCCCGCAAATTTAATTTAGAAATAATTCAAGTCATTAAAAGCACAAAAGCTAAAAACGTTTTACCTTACACTAAGGATGGATTAATGATTAACTCCGAAGAATTCAATGGTCTTAATAATACTGATACTAAAGAAAAAATTGGAGAAAAGTTGATTTTGGAAAATATAGCTCGAAAAACGGTTCACTACAAATTAAGAGATTGGATTTTTTCTAGACAAAGATATTGGGGAGAACCTATTCCTTTAATTAAATGTCAAAATTGTGGTGTTGTTCCTTTAAAAGAAAAAGATCTTCCCCTAAAACTTCCTTATGTCAAAAAATATCAACCCACAGGAACGGGAGAATCACCTCTAAAAAATATTAAAAATTGGATTGAGGTTACGTGTCCCAAGTGTAAAAGTAAAGCGGAAAGAGAGAATCAAACCATGCCTCAATGGGCAGGATCATGCTGGTATTACTTAAGATATATCGATCCCAAAAATAGAAAGACTTTTGCTGATTATAAAAAATTAAAATATTGGCTTCCAGTTAATTGGTATATCGGGGGAGTAGAACATGCAGTCCTTCATCTTTTATACGCTCGTTTTTGGCATAAGTTTTTATACGATATTAAATTAGTCCCTACCAATGAGCCTTTCCAAAAATTATTCAATCAAGGACTTATTTTAGGACCAGATGGTCAAAAAATGTCTAAATCAAAAGGTAATGTTATCAATCCCGACGATGTAATTAAAGAATATGGAGCCGATACCTTAAGAATGTACGAAATGTTTTTAGGCCCTTTAGAGGACGCTAAACCATGGTCAATGGAAAGTATTAAAGGAATTTTTAGATTTTTAAATAGGGTTTGGTTTTTAGCTAAAGAAATAAAAAAAGCCAAAAAGGATCTTTCCCAAGAAGAGATAAAAGAATTAGAAAAAGAACTTAACCTTTTGATATATGAAGCGACAGAGGGTATAAAAAAATTAAGATTTAATGTAGTTATTGCTAAATTTATGGTTTTCGAAGATTCTTTAAGAAAAATAAACGAAGAAAAAAAGAAAATTCCTCAAGAAATATTTTTAACTTTTATTACTCTTTTGTTTCCCTTTGCTCCTCATTTAAGTCAAGAAATTTGGTCATTTTTTAATAAAAAAAGTTTTTTAGACAATCAACCTTGGCCTACTTATAATGAAAAATTACTAAAGCAAAGAACTAATTTTTTTATTATTCAAGTTAATGGCAAAAAAAGAGGAATTTTAAAGAGCGATAAGGAAACACTAAACGAAAAAGAAATTTTAACAGAAATTAAAAAACTAAATCTTTATCAAAACTTTATCAAAGGTAAAAAAATAGAAAAAATAATTTTCGTTAAAGGTAAAATTATTAACTTTGTCGTTAAATAATGAACCTTAAAGAAAAAGGATCTTTAGGAGAAAAAATAGCACTTAATTTTCTTAAAAAAAGAGGATATGCTTTGATAGCTAAAAATTTACAATTGAGAAAATTTGGTGAAATAGATTTAATTGTCAAGAAAGGAAATACATTTAATTTCGTTGAAGTTAAATCTCTTTATTCCATTTCTGATTTTAATCCAGAAATCCATTTTACTCACAAAAAACTTTCTAAAATCATTAAGCTAGCTAATTTTTATTCTAACAGATTCAACTACGAGAATTTTATCGTATCTTTAGTAGCTATCAATATCAAGAAAAAAGAAATTAGGTATTATGAAAATATATCACCATAAATTTAATAAAATTTTAAGCCTGTTATTGTTGTTAATAATCGTTATTTTAGCTAAAAGCTATTACTTTGAATATCAAAAAAATAAACCTTATAAACAAGAGATTGAAAGTCTCGAAAAAACTTTAATTAAAACCAAAAAAGAAAATATCCTTTTAAAAAAACAAATAGCTGCTTCTTTTTTTCATCCATTAGAAAGAGAAAAAGAAATAAAAGATAAAATGGGCGAAGCTCTTCCAGGAGAAAAAGTTATTTTTGTTTCTAAAGAAGTACTAAATTCAATTTCCTTTTCAATCTTTTCCAAGAAAAAATGATTTTGCCTCCTTAGCATAGTGGTAATGCACTGGTTTCGTAAACCAGAGAGGCCGGTTCGATTCCGGCAGGAGGCTCAGCGCATCGAAACAAATATCATCTTGATGGATAAATTATTTTATAATTTTATTAAGAATGAAAGATT
>JBBINE010000005.1:4298-22489 GCA_037444025.1 bacterium
ATCTTGATGGATAAATTATTTTATAATTTTATTAAGAATGAAAGATTTTTTTATAAAATATATTAAAAGAGCATCTAACTTTTTAGCTTGGGGGGTACTTTCAATTATTATTCTTTTTATCGCTGGTGGAGTACTTTTTTCCTATTTTAAAAATAATTTTAATTTTTTCTTGGAAAATAACAAAATATTAAACTCCATTAAGGAAAATAAGATTCTTTTTTCCGGGTTAAACATAGACATCGACAATTCTTCTACAAGCAAAATCTCTTTTGAGCCCTTCTTAGAAGCCGAAACTGAATTACAAAAAAAAATCGATAATAATTTTGAAGCTTTAAAAACAAAAATAAAAACTGATCCTCGAAAAAACATTTCTACATATCTTCAAGAAACGCAAAAAATACAAAAAAGTTTTTCCGAGAGGTTAAATCGTATAAACAGTAAATCAGAAAAAATTTCTCCTGATTTTTTATTATCTCTAGCTAACAATCTAGCTCAAATTGAGCCTCCAGAAATTTTATACGAATTTCATTTAAAGATGGTGAAATCTTACTATAGCATAGGATTAGCTTTTAAAGAATATATGGAAACAAATAATGAAACCAAAAAAATAATGCTTTATAATTTTATTATGAAAAAAATTAAAGAGATAGATTTTTCTTCTTTGCAAAATTTTAATAATGAAAGATAAAGCTTCCGTTTTTTTTATTCTTATTCTTTGTTTTATTTGGACTAATTTCACCTTGGCACAATTTAGCCTCTTTCCTGTTCCTGTCTCAGACTCTGGAGCTAGTAGTTTACTAGGTGCTATTAACACTATGTTAGAAAAAAACGCTAGAACACTCGATGAAATTATGACCGTTATGACTGAAGCATATCAACCTTTAGTTACCAATATTTCTAATATTTTACTTAATCAAATCCAAGATGAACAATCGAACAAGATCTCTTCGCCCGTAATTAACAATCTCGCCTATTATATTTACGATTGGCAAATTCAAGATCTTTTAAAAGTGAGAAAAATAACAGATAAAGATACTTCTAATATTGAAGTAGGAACCCCTATTAGTGATGCAGAAGGAAATATAAATAATAATGTTTGGTACTATCAAGCTTTAGTAGAAGCAGAAGAGGCTGGGGTTTATAAAGCAATCGAAAATTTACCTAATGTTATAGACTGTATACCAATCGAGATAGAAGAAGACCTAATTAATGAACTAGGTACTGAACTTTATTATTCAGGATATTTGTTTCAAGAAAAATTAAATGAAGTATTCAACTTTATCCCCCGTTGTTCAGTAGCTCCCTTAGCTGCTAAGGAAAAATCACAAAACTTAGTTCGGAAAAATAGATCTATCTTGAGCAGTATTTTTAGACCCTTCAATTTAGGTTTGCTAGCCCAGATTAGTGTTGATAGTAATTCATCTTTAACATCACAAGAAACTTTTCTTGCAAATACCTCCATACCTACTGCTTTCAACGAAATAGTTATAAATCAAAGTTTGTCTTCGTTTAAAACAAGTATCTCGTCATATTTCAAGAAATCAGCTGAAGAAGAAAGAAAAAAAAGAGAAAGCTCTATAGGAGAATATAGACCCGTAGAAGAATGCACTAAAATCACCTTTGATGATACTTTCGAACCAGTATGTTTAAAATACGAACCCAAGATAGATTTAGCAAGGTTAGCCTTGGAAAAAAAAATTGAACCTAATTTTAATCAGATAATAGAAGAAACATTTTATTTGCCTGTTACAAGCACTTTAATTAAAAAAGCTGAAGAAATTGCTTATAGATTAAATTTAGCCACTTCGCTACCGCCCCTAGAAGAGATAATGCCAGATTTTAAAGATCTGGCTGAAGAAATTTGTAGTAAATATAAACCATCATCTACTTCTACTGAAGATGTAGCTTCTACCTCGGAACGAACTACTAACTTTGTTAACTATCAAAAATGCCTTGACACCCTAAGAAAAAACCAAGAAAGAATAAATAGAGTTTTAAGAGCTACACTCGAAGATTTATTAAATAAAGCCTCTACCACTAAAGCTAAAATTGATAATATCAAAATTAAAATAGATGAGCTTAGCGAAATTTTAAATAGATGTCCCAGTACCGCAGGTGTAACATTTAGAACTTTATATTTTACCTCAGATTGGTTAGAAAAAATAAAAACAAGATACAACTTTTACTATAGTGATTATCATTCCTTTGATCTCAGAAATTTTCGACAGTTAGCAATGAAAGTTAAGCGTTTTAAAGATAATGTTGATCTATTAAACCGTGATCTAGAGTTTTTAAAAAGTGCAGGTATTTATGGAGGAGGAAGCATAGAAGTACTTATACCTCATCTTTCTGAAAAAAAAATAAGTAATCTTAGAGGTTACGCAGAAGGTCTTTTAAAAAATATCCTTCCCTCTGAAATAATTGGCTTTATAAACAAAGTTCAGGAAGCTATCAGTAAAATACAAGAAGTTTTAAATAGTCAGGCTGTTCAAGATTTTTTAAATATAGCTAGACGAGGTCGTTTAGATGTTTCTACCAAGATAAGCGCAACAGCAAAGTTAATTTATGTTATTAACGATGAAATTAAAGAAATAAGAAAAGAAATGCTAACCTTGCTCCAAGAATTTAAAAAAGAAAAGCTTTCTTTTGGAGAGATACTAAGTATTGACTATGATCTCGATGCTACCTTGGCTTTAATTGAAGCTTATAAAAAATATGCTGAAAGCCAAGGATGCACTACTACTATAATAAAAGCAATACCTGCAAATATGTGGGCACAAAATATAAACAAAAAACTAAATAAAAAAATTGTTTTTGAATCACCTGCTCCAATTAAAACACAAAAAAAACAAAGCTGGTTACAGAGAATAACAAAAATTAATCCTTTCTATAGTTTCGCTAATATTTTTCAACCTAAATTAGTTGAATTTAAATTTTCTCAATGAAAATTGGATTATTATTTAGAAATTATATTCAAAATTTAAGAAGAGAAACAAAAAAAAATAGTGGAGCTATTTTTATTTGGGTTGCAGTTATTGCTTTAGCGCTACTTCTTGGTGTTTTTAGAATTAGTTTTGTAGATACAATTGCTTCCTATCTATTTAATGCTCTTGCTATATTAGTAAATGCAATTACTAAATTAGTAAACGCTGTTTTTATTTTTCTATCTGGTTTAGTAGCTGATACTTTAGATGTCGTCTCTCAGTTCAATCCATTTGATACTTCTTCTGGATTAGCAAATACTCAAGCTAGAACAGGTATTGAAGCACCTGCTATTACTTTATGGAAAATAATAAAAACTATTTCTTATGTTTTTTTGGTCTTTTTTGCTTTGATTTCTTTTTTTCTTTGGATAAAAGGAGATGACCATCTAGCTCAAAAACAATTGTTTAATATTATTATTGTTGCTTTGTTTATAAACTTTTCTTTTTTCTTGGTTAGAGAAGTTTTTTCTATTGCTTGGGTAATAGAAAAAAAAATAACCTCGGGGATTAATGTCAATACACCAGAAGAAAATTCATCAACAACCGGTGCTGGTATAGGTACTTTTCTTTATGCTTCTTTTTTGCAAATTGACTTCTATGGTAAAACAGAAGCATTTATAAAATCTCTTTATCAAGAAAAAAAAGTGTCTGTTCCTAGTCCTAAAGTTTCCAATTCTGGAGTTCTTGATTCTAAAACTGCAGATATGGAAGGAAATTTTGTAACTCCGTTATTAGAAATCTTAGCCTATTTCTCAAATATAGCAATAACTCTTTTAATTTTTATAGTTTTATGTGTTTTTACGATTTTTTATTTTGTAAGATATATCGTTATTACCTGGGTTGCTTCTATTTCCTCTCTTGCTTTTGCTTCTTATGCTTTTCCTAAGTTTGAAGGAGTATTGGGACAATCTTTAAGTGGTTTTTCTAATTTTTTTGATATGTGGTTTCGCTATTTTATTAAGTGGACAACCGTTATGCCTACTCTCATATTCTTAGTTCTATTAGGTGTTATTATTCAAACCAATATCCTTCCTGCTAAAAGTGATAATATAAATTTATCATCTAACATTAATGAATCTCTGGTTCAATTTGTAAGTATACTTTTGTTTTTAATCATCTGGTATGTATATGCCATTATAATTGCTTCTGGTATGTCTAATGGTTTAGCTAAGATAATAACGTTTGCAGTTCTTAATGCTCTTGGTTCTATTGGAATGCTTACCGCAAAAAAAACATTTAATACTGTTGGTAAACCACCGATAGGACGAATGATGTTAGAAGTCGGTAATCGTTTATCGGAAAGTGATCGGGTTAAGAAACAAAATTGGCTTAGCAGAAGATTGTTTAACATAAGTGAAAAATTAAAAGAAATGGGTGAAAGTTATCTAGGAGAAAGAATTAAGTCAGATACTGATTATATTCGAAGAAGAGTGGGTGGAATAATAAAGAATATGGAAGATGAAACCGATCCTCGAAAAATAAATCAATTTACTCAGGAATTAAATAATTTAATGCAATCTTTTAAAACTAACGGAAGAGCATTAACTGAAATAGCATCCCTTTTAAGAGGGCTAGATGCAAACAAGAAAATTCAAATTCTACAAAATTCTAACCTTCTCTCTTCTTTAAATGAAATAGCCAGTAATCAAAAACTTCCTCCCGTTGTTAAAAATGCTTTATTTGGATCTTTAGCTCAAGACTTGCAGGTTAGACATGTTTTAGATCTTCTAAAAAACGATACAATAGCTACTCAACTTCCAAATGAATTAATACAAAGAATGTCCCAAAAATCACAAAATGTATTTAAAAATATTAATAGTCTAATAGAACAAGTTAATAAAAGTCATGGAATTGATCAGACTATCATTAACTATCTCAGTGATAGAGAAGAGATTTTAGAAGAAATAGACAGTTTTAATCAACTTTTAAATTCAAGAAAAATAGATCTGAACAACCGGAAACAAATAATTTCAAATTTAATAGGGAGTTCTTTAAATAGAAGTGGGGGAAGAAAAATAGTTCATGTTAATGGAGGGTTTCATGGTATAAAAGACGGAGACGTTAAAAACGCAGTAAAACAAAAAGTTAATGATTATTATAACAACAATTCAACATCAGTTTCTGATCAAGACAAACCTTATTTTATTGCTATTGCAAACAGTCCTTGAGTAAATGTTTATAATAATTTCAATACATTACAAATCTTACTATTTTAGCATTTAGTTTCGATAAAAAATAACGAAAAAATTTTAAACAATTAAGTTGTAAAATTATAAGATAATGGCTAATCAGAAAATCAAAGATTTTTTAGTAAGCGAAAAATTTCTGAACTGGGCTAAAGAATCAGCTTTATTTCTAAATTTAGAAGGTGATCCAGCTGAAAATATTGGAAAATGTCTTGCTTTTTTAGCTAATTGGATAAGCAATCAAATAGAAGACAAACAAACTTTGATTAATCTTATAATTACAATATTTGAATTCGATGAAACTAAAGCAGAGACTTTTTTAGAATATATAAACAGGCTTTATCTTCCTTATGTTAAAAAATTATGGGAAGAAGAAAAAAGAGCAGAACCTTCAATGGAAGAAAGAGAAAAAAGATATTTAGAGCTAATAAAAACATTAGTCAATGTGCCTCAACCACTCCAAGAATCACAAGTAATTAAAAAAGAAACCCCTAAATTAACAAAAACGACATCTCTGACGCCTTTAACACAAACTCAAAAAAGAACATTATCTCAAGAAAATATTAAACCAGAAAGCACTTCTCAGAAAACAACAGCTTCTCCTCAAAGACTAAATGAAAAAAAGGAAGAAATATCTCAAAAAGAAAAGATAACTGATATTCCCGAAGAAGAAAAGAGAACAATTTTGATTATTCCTCAAGAAGAAGAAATACCTTCTTTGACTATCAATTTTGAAGAAAAAGAGAAAGAAGAACTCTCTTTACCCCAAGGAATTATTATCACCGAAAAGGAAGAAAAAAAGAAAGAAGAAAAAAATGTTCTTGATCTTTCTGATCTTTAATTCAATAAAGTATGATAAAATTATATTATGGCTCGCAGGTTTTTTGTTCCTAAGTTTATAACCATAGAGGATAAATTATTAGGTTTAATTACTTTTAAACAACTTTTTGCTCTTTTTGGCGCTTTCTTAATAAGTTTTTTTTCCTTTAAAATTGGTGGTTTTTCAATAGGGATAATAATTGGATTGCTCTCTTGGTCAATAGCTCTTCTTTTCTTTTTTGTCTATATTAATGGTAAACCTTTCTATAAAAATTTTCCTTTAATAGTCAGAGCTTTTTTTAGAGAAAGAAAATGGATATGGAAAAAGATTATGAAAGTATCCTATAAAGAAATTCCTTTGTTAATAGATTTTGATTTTAACAAATTAAATATTCCTAAACCAGAAATAAAACCAAGAGAGATTGTTAATAACAACTTAATCTTAGAAATTAATTATCCAGGAATTGATCCTAAATTTAAAGAAAAAATAGTTGTTTCTTTAGAAGAACCTTTTTCTAAACAAGCAGAGTTAATAAACAAAATATATCATTATCATCAACATTCTTTTAATCCAAATAATCCTTATAGACTTTTTCCTTATATTAAATTCTTTAAAACAGAAGAAGAATGAATTTACCTACTTATAATCTAATAAAAGTCAAAGATGTTAAAGATAGTTGTTACATTATGGAAGACGGTAGTCTCCGAGCAGTTTTAGCTGTTTCTGGTATAAATTTAAATCTTCTTTCAGAAAAAGAACAGGATATAATTATCTCGAGATTTAAATCTTTCTTAGATGGTCTTGATTTCCAGGTTCAAATTTTTATAGTTTCAAGATTAGAAAATTTAAACAATTATCTCAAAATACTTCATGTTAAACTAGAAACCGAAGAAGATTTTTTAATTAGATTGCAACTCGAAGAATATATTAAATTTTTAGAAGAATATTTAAGAACTCATAAAATAATGAAAAAATTCTTTTTTGTCGTTGTTCCTTATGATAACATTTCTGCTCAAGGCCCAAGATTACTGAAAGGTAGCAAAAAAGAAGAAGAAGCTTATCAAATAAAATTAGAACAATTAGAAATTAGAGTTGCTTATGTTTCTCAACTTCTTTCAGAAATGAATTTAACAAGCGCTAGATTAAACAACAATGAATTGATTGAGCTTTTGTTTGAATCTTACAATCCTTCTCTTTCGTGGGGAGTTATCCCTAAGCCTATTATTGAAAAATTAAGTGAAGAAATATAAAAATGATAAATCTACCTAAATTTTTTTTAAACAAATCAAAAAAAACTCAAAAGGTTAAAATACCTTCAGTAGTTCCAGCGTTAGGATTTGAAAAAATCAAGGAGCTTATTGCTCCTCCAGGAGCTATTTTTGAATTAGATTACTTTCAAATAGGAAGCACTTATGGAAAAACCTTTTTTATTTTGGAATATCCCTCTTTTCTTTTTTCTGGTTGGTTAGAAAAAATAATTACTCTAGATGAAACTTTTAATATTTCTCTTTACTTTTATCCTTTGGAAACCACAGTTGCTTTATCTCAACTTAAGAGTCAATTAAAAAAAATAGGTGCCCAAATAGAAGAAATAAGAAGCAGAACCTTTGTAAGATCACCTGAACTCGAAACTGCTTATCGAAATATAGAAAATTTAAGAGATCTTTTAGTTCAAGCTGAAGAAAAAATGGTACAAGTTGGAGTTTATATTACTATCTTAGGTGAAAGCAAAAAGGATATTGAATCGAAAGCCATAAATATGATGAAAATTCTTGAAAGCTCTCTAATTACCGCTAAACCTATAATTTTTCTACAAAAAGATGCTTTTTTAACAAATATACCTTTGGCTAACGATAGTTTGAAAAACAATTATTACTTAAATTCATCCACCGCTGCTTCTTTTTTCCCTTTTATCTCTTTTGATCTTTCAGATGAAGAAGGAATTTTATTTGGTATTAATCTTCAAAATGCTAGTTTCGTTATTTTAGATAGATTTAGCTATGATAATCCTCATATGACTATTTTAGCTAGATCGGGCTCAGGAAAATCTTTTACCGCTAAAATAGAAATTATGAGAAATCTTATGATGGGCAACGAGATCATTGTTCTTGATCCTGAAAATGAGTATAAAAGTATAGCAGAAATTTATGACGGCTCTTTTATAGATATTTCTCTAAAATCTCAGAATAAATTTAACCCCTTTGATTTACCTTTCGTTTTAGAAACAGAAAATTCAACAGATATTTATAAAGAACATGTAGCTGATATGATTCAACTTTGTCAATTATTAATAGGAGAAAAATTATCTTCTGAAAAAATAGCTATTCTTGACCAAGCCATAAATCAAACTTATCTTTCTTTTAATATTCTTCCCGAATATGATTCTAATAAAATAAAAGAATTTCCTACTTTAAATGATTTAGAAAGAATTCTAAAAAGTATTACTGGAGGAGACGAAATTGCAGCCAAATTCTATCCCCATACCCAAGGTAACTTTAGTGGTTTTGTTAATATGCCTACTTCTGTTGAGCTAGAAAAAAAATTAACTGTTTTTGGTTTAAAAGATTTACCTGAAATTTTAAGACCAATAGGAATGTTTATTGTTTTAAATTACGTTTTTAATAAAATAAGAAGAGAAATCAAAAGAAGAGTTGTTATTATTGACGAGTCTTGGTGGATTATGAAACAAGAATTTGGTGCCGAGTTTTTGCTTAATTCAATTAAAAGAGGAAGGAAATATGGTTTGGCTTTAACCACCATTACTCAAGATTCAGAAGATTTCTTGAAATCACCCTATGGCAAACCTATTATTACCAATTCGGCCCTAATCTTTCTGATGAAACAATCCGCGGCTACTATTGATATCTGTGAACAAATATTTAGTCTTTCTACTGGAGAAAAAGAATTCCTTTTAAAAGCTGAAAGAGGAAATGGTCTTCTTATTGCTGGTAATAAAAGGGTTCCACTTTATGTTTTAGCCTCTTCTGCAGAACAACAAATAATTGAAAGCAGACCAGATCAAATTTTGGCTTTAAAAAAGGCCAAAGAGGAATTAAACAAATGAAAAAAATTTTACTACTTTTTTTGTTTTTTGGTTTATTTATCTTTAATGATAATTTAGCTTTGGCAAAAAATGAAATTTTTTGGACATATAAAAAGGTTCCTGGTGGTATAATGATAGGTGTAGAAATTTTTGATAACCAATCAAAAAAACGTCAAGAACCAAATGTTTTTGTATACTCTTGGGAATCATTTTCTTTAAATTTGAAGTACAAAAGTTACACCAATGTTGTTTTTCTTCCTATTAGAAATTTAATGCCTCAAAATATTGACATAAAATTAACTTTAATCAATTCAAAAAATAAAAAAACAGAAACATTTGAAAAAAAAATAACAATCTCTGCTCCCAAAGTAAAAATAATCAAAAAAAGACAAGATCTTCCTTATTGGGGAAACATAATTAGAAATGATGATGTATTAATAGTAGAAGTAGATAATTTTTCTTCATTAAAGTTTTCTTATTATTGGGAAATGGATAATAATTTTTTATCTAACGAAAAGGAGCTTTTGGGAGAAACAATTCCTCAAGGCGGTTATTTAAGAATAAAGGTTATAGGAAAATCCCCCAACGAATTAGCATCAGCTGAAGAATTTATTCAAAAAGAATAAACAACAGTCGTATTTAAGTTTTAAAATAATTTCTTAGTTTTATTTAATGGATACCAAAAAACTTATCTTAGGTATATCCTTCATCATAATTTCCTCTATTATACTTTTTGGTTATTTAATTAATTCTGGATTTTTTAAAAAAGAAAAAAAACCGAAAATTATAGAAGGTCAAAATCCTATAAATAAATCAAAAGTATTTTTTGAACAAACAACTTCAAGTGAAACTTTAACCACTACACCAAAAGAAGAAACCAATATAACTACCACTAAAGAAGAAAAAAATACTTCTTCTTTTAAACCTTTAATAGATAAACCGTTGGATTTTTTAAAAATTGATTATCCTTTTATTTATTTTTATGACTCTGAAGAAGCTTTAGTAAAACAATTTAATATTGAAAATGAAGTTTATAAAGAAAAAGAAATTTTTAAAGTAATTAATTTAGAAAAAGCCGTTTTTTCTCCTCAAAATACAAAATTAGTTTTTAAAACTGATTCCAATTATTATTTGCTTGATCTTAAAAAAGACCTTGTATATAATCTCAATCCTCTGACTAAGGAATTTATTTTTTTAGGGGAAGATCTTATTCTTTATCTTAACAATAATCTTAGTTCTTCTTATCTTGCTTTTTTTAAGGAGGGCATTATGAGTAAAATTATCGATTTAGGTATAGTAAATCCCCGTTTTGAAGTGTTTAATAAAAAAATTTTAATTTATTCTCAAGATAATCCTGTTTTTTCTTTATCTTTAGAAAAAAAGCCTAATTTAAATATTTTTTTAGATAAAGCTGATGATTATTCTCTTTTAAGTAACTCTAGAAGTGATTTACTTTTTGTCTCCTTTAAAGAAAATAATTCTTGGAAAAGCAAAATTATCAATGCCAAAAAAGAAATAATAAATTCTTTTGAATGGGGAACAGCTAAAGAAAAATGCTCTTTTGATGATCAGTATTTAATTTGTGCCCTTCCTAGTAATTTAGATAGATTTGATATTAATGAATGGCTTTTTTCTCCTCAAAATGACTCTAAATTAATAATTTATAATCTTAAAGACAAAACTTACCAAGAAAAAACTTTGAAAATCAAACTTGACATTGTCAACCCTCAGCTAAAAGATTCAAGAATCTTGTTTTGGGATAGATTGAGTAGAAAATTTTACCAGGTAAATATTGAAGATATATCTTTCAATTAAAGTCAAAAGAATATTTGTAATCCAGTAAAGACTAAAAATAGCTGGTAACTGAATAAGGGCTAATATTAATACACCAAAAATAAAAAAAGAAATTTTTCTTTGATCAGGAGGTAATTTGTATATGAATAAAAATTGTAATATGATAACTACAAAAGCAAGACCGATATCTTTACTTTTAAGATTAATAGAGTTGAGAAAAATTAATTCAAGATTTGTTTTTAACAAACCCTGTAAAACAATAAAAATAGAAAAAATTATTGGTAAAGGCAAAAATTGAATTATTAATGTTTTAAAAGGATTATAGTTTTCTTCAGTATAAAGCTCTAAAAGAGCTTGAGATTGTTTATACATATCTTTTTTATATTTCTCCATAATTTCTTTTATCTTAGGTCTAAGTCTTTTTAATTTTTCTTCTTCTAAAAAAGTTAAAAAATCTATAGGTAAAAGAATAATTTTTAATATCAAAGTAAAAAAGATAAGAGCTAAACCGAAGTCATTAAAAAAATTGTTTAAAACAAGAATAAATCCTAAAATACCTTGACCAATAAAGTTCATACTTAAGTTTAAAATCCTATTCTGGTATTAATTTATGTCTTCCTTTTTGTCTTCTTCTTTTTAATACTCTTCTTCCACTTTTAGTTCTTTTCCTAACTAAAAAACCAGAAGTTCTTTTTTTCTTTCTTTTTGTGGCCATTTTTTGTTTTTAACAGGTTATCAACAATTAATTAAGTTTTTTAAATTTTGACTTTTTATCATTCTTTATTATATCATTAAATTAATTAATTTTAAAAATTTAAAAAATGTCACCTGAAAATTTAGAAACTAGTTGGGATCAAATTTTAAATACCATTAAAAATAATGTAGGAGAGTCTGTTTTTAAAGTTTGGTTTACCCAATTTTATCCTAAAAATATCAATCAAGGGATTATTAAAATAGAGGTTCCAAGTAAATTTGTAAAAGATTGGCTAGAGAAAAAATTTTCTCAAGTAATTTTAAGATCTATAAAAGAATTTTTTCCTGAAATTAAAAATTTTGAACTTTTAGTTTCTGTTAAGCCATCTTTAGAAATAAATTATAAAAAAGTTTTATCTAAAAAAATAGCTTCGCTTTCCAAAGAACCTAAATTAAATATTTTTGAAATAAATCCCCAAACAAATCTTAATCCTAGATATCGCTTTGATAATTTTGTTGTTGGACAAAGTAATGAATTAGCTTTTGCTGCTTGTCAAGCTATAAGTAGAATCTATGGAAAAATTCATAATCCTTTATTCATTTATGGACCAGTAGGAGTAGGTAAAACTCATTTGCTTCAAGCTACAGGAAATGAAACATTAAGAAATCATCAAGGTATAAAATTGCGTTATTTAACTACAGAAGAATTTACTAATGAATTTGTTAATGCTTTAAAAAATCATACTACTGAAGAATTCAAAAAAAAATTTCGTGATATTGACGTTTTAATTCTGGATGATGTTCAATTTCTTTCAGGAAAAAATACCTCTCAAGAAGAATTATTTCATACTTTCAATTATCTTTACAATTACTCCAAACAAATAATTTTTTCTTCTGATAGACCACCTAAGTTAATCCCGGATATTGAAGAAAGATTAAGATCAAGATTTGAAGGAGGTTTGGTTATAGATATTCAACCTCCTGATTATGAAACTAAATTAGCTATCCTAAAACTTAAATCTCAAGAAAAAGGAGTTATTTTGAGTAATGAAATTTATGAACTTATAGCTAAAAAAGTTGGTCAAAACATAAGAGAGTTAGAAGGTGCCTTAAGCGCTGTTATTTTATTGGTTCAAAACAAGCAAAAAATTTCTTTAGAAAAAACAGAAGAAGTAATTAAAAAGTTTTCTAAAGATTATCACCGCAAGATAAGCCCTAAAAAAATTATTAAAATTATAGCAGATCATTATGAATTAAAAGAAGAAGAAGTCTTAAAAAAAGCTAGGACAAAACATTTAGTTCAAGCTAGACAGTTTTTAATATACTTTTTAAGGGAAATAAGTCAATTATCCTATACCTCTATAGGCCAATTATTAAAAAAAGATCATACTACTGTAATATATTCTTATGAAAAAATTGTTAAAATCTTGAAAAAAAATCCTGAATTATCTCAGGAGTTAGAAATTCTAAGGTCGAAAATTCTTGAATGTTAACATTTTTCTAACAACTTATTTTTAGTTTAAATCAAAATTTTATATTAAAATTTTATATTGTTAGAGTTATTCACATTTAAACCTTACTACTAAAACTACTATATATAAAATTAATTAATAAGATGATAATAAGTTTATTAACAGAAAAATTAAAAGAAATAGTTGATATAGTAACTAGTATTTGCCCTAACAGAAATGATATAAATGTTTTAAACTATTTCTACTTAGAAGCTAAAAACGGAGAAGTAAATATTTCAGCTACAGATCTAGAAATTAATTATCAAACCAAATTTCCTGCTCGAATTCAAAAAGAAGGAAATGTTTTAATACCAGCTAAACAATTTGAAAGAATTATAGATAATTTTTATGAAGATGAAGTATCTTTGGAAGCAAAAGATAATGTTTTACTTATAAGAGGAACAAAATCTTTTTCTAGTTTACCTGGACTCTTAAAAGAAGATTATCCTTCTTTTTCTGAAATAGACTATTCTAATTATTTCGAAATAGATAATAATTTGTTTGAAAATTATATTCAAAAACTTTACCCTATATTGTTAACCTCTGATATTAGACCAGAATATTCAGGAATTTATTTTGATTTAAAAAACGATAATTTAAATTTAGTAGCTACTGATACTATAAGGTTAGGTGTTCAAAAAATAAAAAATATATTGTATGAAACCAATATAAAAAATGTTTCAGTAATTTTACCCAAAAGACTTATAGAAGAGTATAAAAAAATTAAGAAAAAATCAGGAAAACTAAAGTTTTATTTTGAGGAAAACCAGGTTACTTTAGAGATAAACAACAACAAATTTACCAGTAAAATTTCTGTTCTTAGTTATCCTAATTATCAAGAATTTGTTAGCCCGACAAGTTTTATTTTTACTTTTCTGGTAAATCGTGATAGTGTTTTAAAAGCTCTTAAATTAGCTAAAGTGTTTATGGATCAGTTTAAAGAAGTAGAACTTGATTTTGATTTAAATAAAAGTATTTTTTATTTGTATGCTCGTAATGAATTATTAGGAGAAAATAAAAATGAAATTGAAATCGAAATAAAAGATAATAATTTAAGTGAATCAAAATTTGAAGTAAAATTTCATGCTGATTTTCTTTACGACGGATTTAATTGTTTTGATAGTGAACAAGTTTTTGCTGCATTTTTTTCAGCTTTTTCTGAAAATACGCCAATTTATTTAAAATCACCTTTAGATGATGATTTTGTTTATATTTCCATACATAGATAATGAAAAAAATAGAAATAGATCAACCTTTGATTTTTTTAATGGCTAAATTTTTAAAAGATAGATTTCCTGAAGAAAAAATTTATCTTCATCAAAAATCTGATAAGATTGTTATTTATTTTAATAATAAAAAAGATGTTATCTTAATCAAAGAAATAATCACTTTGTTAAAAATACATTTTCCAGAAATTAAAGTTATTTTTGAATCCTTTCTGCCCAGGTGATTACACTTCTTTCCCAGTTGTTAAACTGAGGGTCTATATATGGATTTTTTGGTATAGGACCTAAGGGATCATCTCTATTTACATAAAAAAGTATATTATGAATTCCATATTCACTTATATAAGAACCGTTCAACATAGGTTTATCGATATATTGTTTTTCAGGTAAAGGAAAAGATTCTTTTTCAATTTTTCCTTGAGAAATGGCTTGACTTAGAAAGTCATGAAATATAGGAAGAGCAGCTACAAGACTGGCTCCCAGGGAACTCATTCTTTTTCCATCGGTATTTCCTGCCCAAACTCCTACTACGATATTTGGTGTATAACCAAAAGTCCAAGCATCTTGATAAAATTGAGTAGTTCCTGTTTTAAGAGCTACTTCATATTCTGGAAAAATTGTGTAACGAAGGCTAGCTGAAAATAATCCTTTTCTTGCTTCTATATCTTTTAAGATATCATTTAATTTTCTAGTGCTTTCCTGAGAAATTATTCTTTCTTCATGAGGTTTATAAGAATAGATTACGGTATTATCTTTAATGACTTCTAAAATTAAGCTTTGAGAAGTAAGAATACCGTTGTTAGCTAAAGCTCCGTAAAACCTTATTAGATCAGCCATTTTTATTTCCGCTGTTCCTAAGGCCATTGATAAACCATATTCTTTCCAATCTTTTAAATAGGGTGCTATTTTTCTTGCTAAATCAACTACTTTTTCTGGATGAGCTAAATAAAATACTTTAACAGCAGGAATGTTTCTAGATTCAGCTAAGGATTGTCTTAAGTTGATTGGACCTTTAAAAATTTTATCGAAATTTTTAGGGCTATAATTACCAAAATTAGTGGGCAAATCAAAAACTATTGTTTCTATTGGATAACCCCATTCAAACAAAGTAGCATAGCTTATGGGCTTGAAAGCAGAACCAGGTTGTCTCAATCTAAAAGGAATATTTACTTGACCGTCGATTTCATTATCGAAAAAATCTTTAGAACCTACGAGAGCTAAGACTTCTCCTGTTTTAGGATCTATGGTCATCAAAGCAGCGTTAGCTCCTTTATATTTTTCTTTATTTCTCTTAGCTCCTTCTTTAACGGTTTTTTCTCCTATTTTTTGAAGTTCATAATCAAGAGTGCTTATAATTTTCAAATTTTCGTTTTCAATATCTATATCCGGAAGTAAATTTTTAAGCTGATTAATTACCTCTAAAGAAAAATGAGGTGCAATAGTTTCACTTTTTTTAAGATTTACTATCTCTATTTTTTCTTTAAGAGCTTGTTGATATTCTTCTTCGCTGATAAAATTATAAGTTTTTAATCTTTCAAGTATATAGTTTCTTCTTTTTATTAATCGTTTTAAGTTGTCTTTATTACTAGGAACATATAAATTCGGAGCCCTAGGAATACTAACTAAAGTAGCAACCTCTGACCAGGTTAAATCTTTTAATTTTTTTTCAAAATAATAATTAGCTGCTGCTTTAATTCCTATATTACCGTTACCATAATAAATACTGTTTAAATAGTAAGTGAGAATTTCATTTTTAGAATATTTTTTTTCTATTTGTAGAGAGAGAATAATCTCTTTCATTTTTCTTAAAAAAGTTTTTTCTCTAGTAAGAAATAAATTTCTTACTAATTGTTGAGTTATAGTAGAACCACCATAATTCAAGCTTTGAGTTTTTAGATTCAGGTATATAGATCTAAATATTCCTTTTAAACTAAATCCTTTATGTCGATAAAAATCAATGTCTTCAGCTACTAAGATGGCTTTAATAATTTTATCTGGGATATCTTCAAAATTTACCCAAGATCTTCTGTTTCCTGTTTTATAGATTATAATTTTTCCGGTTCGATCATAAATTTCAATACCTTTTTCATTTATTTTTTCTCCCAATAAAGAAATAGAAGGTAAATTTTTAACTTCTTTAATTAGATTTAACAAGGCAACAGAAAAAAATAAAAAAACCAAGATAAAAATTACTTTTAATAAAGAAAAAATAATTTTCTTCATTTAATTTAATTTAATTTTAAAGTATAATTTTATTTTATAATTTTTTTAATGGGTAGTGATTTAGACGAAATTCGTATCAAAGAAGAAGAAGATTTAGCTAAGAAAGTAGCTCAACTTTTAAATCTCCCTTATTATGATTTAAAAATATTTAAACCCCAAATTACAGCTTTAAAATATGTTCCTTTAACTATAGCACAAAAAGGTAAAATTATACCTTTAAGAAAAACAGCCGATACTTTATTAATTGGAGTAGTTGATCCCTATAACGAAGATTTTCTAGTCTTTAAAGAAAATCTAGAAGAAAAAGGAATAAAAGTTTCTTTAGCTATTATTTCTCATCATTCTTTTGAAATAGGATTAAAAGAATACGAATATATTAAAGAAAGGAAAGTAACCTATGTTAGAAGTTTTGAAATCAACGCTGAAGTTTTAGAAAGCGTAGAAAGAGAAATAAATAGAAGGGAGGATTTAGAAAAAATTATTAATGAATTGATTGATAAAAATCCTTTCTTTATTCTTGATTATCTTTTGGCTGGAGCTTTAAAATTTAATGCTTCCGATATTCACTTTGAGCCTAAAGAAAGAGAGGTTTTAGTGAGATATCGCTTAGATGGCCTTCTTTATGATATATTTTCTTTTCCTAAAAATATTTATCAGATTATTAAAAACAGAATTAAAGTTTTATCTGGAATAATGATTGATATTAAAAATATGCCCCAAGATGGAAGATTTTCTATTATTTTAAATAATGATAGCGTTGATTTTAGAGTTTCAATTTTGCCTACTTTTAATGACGAAGCTATTGTTTTAAGAATCTTAGTTTCTTCGCAGATAAAAAAAACTTTAGAAGAGTTAGGTTTTCGTGATGAAGATTTAGAAACTTTAAATATAGCAATTAACTTTCCTAATGGATTGATTCTCAATACTGGTCCTACTGGTTCTGGTAAAACTACTACTCTTTATGCTATTATTTTAAAAATCAAGAAACCTGAACTTAAAATTATGACAATAGAAAATCCGGTAGAGTACAGAATTGAAGGAATAAGTCAATCTCAAACAGATGAAAAAAGAGGTTTTACTTTTGATGTTGCTTTAAGATCTTTTTTGAGGCAAGATCCAGATGTAATTTTGGTGGGAGAAATAAGAGATAAAGAAACGGCTCAAACAGCTATTCAAGCATCCTTAACTGGGCATTTAGTTTTATCCACTCTTCATACCAATGATTCTCTTGGAGCTATTCCTCGTTTTGTAAGCTTAGGGGTAGAACCAAAGCTTATTCCTTCGGCTTTAAGGTTGATTATTGCTCAACGATTAGCAAGGAAAATATGTCCCTATTGTAAAGAAGAATATGTTCCTGAAGAAAAACTTAAAGAGAGAATTATTTTTCATCTTCAAGATCTACCAATTAAAATAAAGGAGAAAATAGATTTTCAAAATATAGTTTTAGTCAAAAGTAAAGGATGTGATAAATGTTTCGGTACGGGATATAAGGGAAGATTGGGAATTTTCGAACTGTTAAAGGTAGATAAAAGACTTGAAGATCTTATTTATAAAAATCCCTCAGAATTAGAAATTTATAATGCTGTTAAAGATGATTTTGTTTCTTTGAAACAAGATGCCCTTATTAAAGTTCTTAATAAGATAACCACCGTGGATGAAATAGAAAGAGTCGTAGGGCTGATTTAAATATATGGATTAATTTTTTGGTGGA
>JBBINE010000005.1:22589-79554 GCA_037444025.1 bacterium
GATTTAAATATATGGATTAATTTTTTGGTGGAGGTGAGGGGAGTCGAACCCCTATGGAAAGAAAAATAGGGTTGATGTTTCTCCTGGCGCAGTCAAGTTTTTTATTTTCTTCCTTTAAAAGAAAACTTGACAAACTTTTAAAGGAATAGACTCTTGGTTTTTTAGGATTAAAGACGAGCCTTCTTTAATCCCTAGCGAGACAACCATATGATCCTTGAAAGATAGTCTCGCCCTACTTTCAAGGATCCTACGCTACGAAAGAGCGTAGACTGGAGATGTGTTGGCACTTTTTTAGCTGTTGAAGGTTGCTAACCTGCCAGCTGCATCAACCATTTTTCTTTCTCAACTTCCTCTTTTCACCCCCCAATATATTTTTATTATACCATAATTTTATGATATTTTCAAGCTATAGTTCATTTGGCTACTCTTTCTCTTTTAAGATATCTTTCTCTTGTTCGGACGAACTCTCTTTTTTTTATTTTTTCTCTTTTTTCGTATTTTTTTAATCCTTTAACCAGAGCTATTTCTACTTTGAGCAAATTATTTTTATTAAAAATTTTTAAAGGAATTAATGTTTGCCCCGGTTTTTTTATTTCTGTAAGTAGGTAATCAATTTCATTTTTTTTTAATAAAAGCTTTCTTTCTCTTAAAGGATCATAATTTTTAGAGTCTTTTTCTTGATAGGGAGGAAGATAAAAATTGAGCAAAAATAATTCTCGACCACGGTTAGAAACATAAGCATTTTCTAGACTTCCATGACCTTCAAATATTGACTTTACTTCAAAACCTTTAAGTTTTATACCAGCAGTAAATTTTTTTATAATTTCGTAATTAAATAATTTTTTATTTGTTATTAAAACCATAATTTTATTATAATTAAAGGTAATGGTTAAAAAAAATAAAGGTTCTAAAAAGAAAAACAATAATTATCTTAAATTATTTGTTCTTGTTTTCCAAAGGTTTATTTTAGAGCATTTTAAAGAGTTGATCGGTTGGTTTTTTATTGCTTTGACTGCTTTTATAGGGGTTAGTTTTTTAAGTGATGGGGGAATTATTACTTCTAAAATAAAAAATTTCTTTTACTATTTTTTCGGTTGGGGTTCTTTCTTTATGTTTGTTCTTTTATTTTATTATGGGATCTTTTTACTAAAAAAATCGGATAGTCTTAGACTTTTAAAAGTTTCTTTCGCTTTGATTTTTGTTCTTTTGGTTATTGTTTTTTATCTTCATTTTGTTTTTAGAGAAGGAGGAGTTTTAGGAGATTTTATTTTAGGTTTTTCTCGTTTTGTAGGTAACTTAGGCCTTTTCTCTTTTTCTTTTTTCCTCTTAGGTTTTTCTTTTTGGCTTATTTATGAAGATAAATTTTTTGATTTTTTAGGATTGATTTTTAAAAAATCAGAGAAAATTGTAGAGGATAAAATTCTTGGTCCCAAGGTTGTTAAACCTGAAGCAATTAAAACAGTTAAAAAAGAAACAAAGAGTTTAAATATCGATATTGCTCAACCTATAAAAAACAATAATTTAAAAAAAAGAAAAATTGTTCCTCGGGGACCATGGAAATTACCTCCATTAGACTTGTTGATTCAAGCTAAGGAAGAAGTTGTTGCTCCTGATATTAAGGTTACATCAGAAATAATTAAAAAGACATTAGAAAATTTTGGTATTGCTTCAGAAATTGTTGAAGTGGAAATAGGTCCAGCAGTAACTAGGTTTGCTCTTAAACCCGGAGAAGGAGTTAAGCTATCAAAAATTTTAAGTTTACAAAATGATATTGCTTTATCTCTCGGAACTTCTAGTCTTTATATTGAAACCCCTATTCCTGGTAAGGCTGTTATTGGTATCGAGGTTCCTAATCAAAAATCGGCTGTAGTACGTTTAGGTAATTTATTAAGAGAAAAAGAATTTATCGAATCCCAATCTCTATTTCTTTTTCCTTTAGGTAGAAAAATTACAGGCGAAGTAGCTTTTGCTGACTTAGCTAAAATGCCCCATCTTTTAATAGCTGGTACTACGGGATCGGGAAAATCAATTTTTATCCATAATCTCCTAATTTCTTTATTAATGAAAAATACACCAGAAACATTGAATTTAACTTTGGTAGATCCTAAAAGGGTTGAACTTATAAATTATAGTAAATTACCACATCTAATCATCGACCCAATCGTAGAAGTTAAAAAATCGCTTTCTTTATTTAATTGGTTGATCCAAGAAATGGAAGAGAGATATAAACTTCTTGAAGAATCTCAGTCTAGAGATATTGATTCCTATAATAAAAAACAATTACAGAAAAAGGGTAAATTAATTCCTCGTATTATTTTAGTAATTGATGAATTAGCTGACCTTATGATTTCTTATGGTTCTAGTTTAGAGGCAATGATAATCAGGCTTTCTCAAATGGCTAGAGCTACCGGAATTCATTTGGTTTTAGCTACCCAAAGACCATCAGTTGACATTATCACTGGTTTAATAAAAGCTAATATTCCTAATAGAATTTGCTTTAAGGTAGCCTCTAATGTAGATTCAAGAACTGTTTTAGATATGGGGGGAGCCGAAAAATTAATCGGTTCAGGAGATGGTTTGTTTATTTCTACTTTTTCTCACCGACCTTTAAGAATAAAATCTTCTTTAGTTACAGAAAAAGAAATTCAAAATGTTGTTGCATTTTGGAAAAAGCAAACAGAAGCAATACCCGATTTTGAAAAAGGACAAATAGATTTAGAAGAAATAGAAAGAAAGATAATAGCTAGCGAAGATTCAGAAGATGAAGATTTGTTAAATCAAGCTATAGAGATAGTTATTCAGTCAGGGAAAGCTTCGACTTCGTTACTTCAAAGAAGGTTAAAAATTGGTTATGCTCGCGCAGCTAGGATTTTAGATTTAATGGAAGAAAAAGGTATTATTGGGCCACAGGAAGGGTCTAAACCTAGAAAAATTTTAATAGATAAGGATTATTTTAAATACTCAAATAATAACGGTGAAGCTAAGCAAATAGAAGAATAGGTTCCTATAATAATTCCTATTTGAATAGCTATTAAAAATCCTTGTAGTTCAGGTATCAAGAAAGTTAAAGGAAGTATAGCTAGAATTGCTGTGGAAGAAACAAAAATTGATCTTCTTAGGGTTTGAGTAATACTTTGATTGAAAATTTCTTTTATCTTAGAAATATCTTTTTTATTGCTTTTCATGTTTAATAAATTTTCTCGCAGTCTATCAAAAACAACAATGGTATCATGTACGGAAAAACCTGTTATAATTAACATAGCAGTAATAAACTTTAAATCAAGATCGAAATTAAAATATTTCGACAAAAAAACATAAAAACCCACTGAACCCATGATGTCATGAAAAAGAGTGACTATAACAATAAAGGAAATGATTACCAAAGAGAAATAAGTTTTGAGTTTTCTAAAAGCAAACGCAATATAACTACCGATGGCTAAAAGAACGAAGATAATCATTAACAAAGCTTTTCGTCTTAATTCATAACTTAAATTACTGCTTAAAGAGTCCTGGCGAATTCTTTCACTTTGAGGATCTCTTTTTTTTATTTCTGACCATAAATTCTTAAGATTTTCACCTTTAATAATATAAGAATCTTTTGTCTGGAAAACGTTCCCCCTGATTCCTAGATCTTTTAATAAATTTTTTACTTCAAGATTAGTTTTTACTTCTAATATTTCTCCTCCAATTAAATCTATTCCTAACTTAGGATGAAAAATATAAAGACTCAATGCTCCAAATAACACCAATAGCAAACTAATAAAATAAAAAAAATATCTAATTTTTATAAAATCAATCATTGTTTTTTTTGTTTTTTAAGGAATAAAATTCTTCTAAAAGATAATGGGTAAAAAAAGTTGCAGTTAAAAAACTTATTAAAACGCCTAAAAATAATGTTAGAGCAAATCCTTTAACAAAGGAAGTAGCCAAAAAATAAATGACTAAAGATGAAATAATGGTTGTTACATTAGAATCTCTAATTGAAGAAAAGGCTCTGATAAAACCTTCTTTGATAGCCTCTTTCTGTTTAAGACCTCTTTTGATTTCTTCTTTTACTCTTTCAAAAATTAGAATATTAGCATCTACAGCCATTCCTACTGACAAAACGAATCCAACCAAAGAAGCTAAAGAAATTGTTATACCTAATAACTTGTAAAGAGCTAAATTAAATACAATAAATACCAAAAGAGCTAAATCAGCTACTAAACCGTGAAATCTATAAAAAGCTAACATAAAGAATATCACCAGTAATATCCCAATTATCGATCCTTTTATAGCCAAATCCAAAAACTTTTGTCCCATTGAGGGAGCAACTATTGAAACAGCTACTAATTTCAAAGGTACAGGTAAAGCTCCCTGATTTAATCTTTGAGCTAAAATTCTCGCTTCTTCTAAATTAAAATTTCCAGAAATTTGTGCTTGACCAGTTTCAATTTTACTTCTGACTATAGGAGCACTAATAATCTGATTATCTAGATAAATAGCAATTGGTTGTCCTAAATACTTTTCCGTTAACTCTTTAAATTTTTTTGTTCCTTCTTTATCAAAATAGACAATAACATTTGGTTCCATAGTTCTAGGATCTATTTGAATTTCAGCTTTTTCAATATTTTTACCAGTAATGTCTGATTTAACAAAAAGTTTATTGATATCTTCCTTGCTTAAGGAAGAAGTATTGATTTTTAAGTTTTCTGTTTTGGTTATATCAATTGGATAAGCAAATTCTAACAGAGGTGTTTCTCCTATAATTTTTATTGCTTCTTCTGGGTTTTTAATATGAGGTATTTCTACTAAAAATTTACCATCACCTGAAAAGCTAATAAAAAATTCTGCTAAACCAAGAAAGTTAATTCTTCTTTCAATTAAATCTTTTGTTTGTTCTAATGCTTCTTTCTGTTTTTCGCGTGATAAATTTTTAATCTCAGCTTGATAAGTTAAAATAGTCCCTCCTGAAACATCCATTCCCAAAGAAAAAGGTTTATGAGATAAAAAAATAAAAATTAATGATATCAAAAAAAAGAAAAAAAACGAAAAAATGAAATACCTATGCATTTTAATTAAGTTTTTAAGGAATTGTTTTTAATTTTTAGCCTTTTGGAATAGTTTAGAAAAATCAATTTCTAAACTATTTTTAAGTTTATCATAAATTTTATTAAAATCGATAGGAAGAATATCTTTTAAAAAATTAACTAAACGGTTGAATCCTAATTTTAAATAATTAACTAAATTTTCCCAGCTAAGAAATTTTTTCAAGCTATCTAACACTTTTTCAGGCAAAAAAGCAAAAATTAATAAGATAACAACGATATAAAAAGCTATTTTGATTAAACCCTCGATCATTTTTTAAATTTTGTTAATTGCTTTTTCAATCAACTCAATTGTTTTTACTTTGCCTAAAATTTCTGCTAGTTCTTGGGGTGGAGGAGAATTTTCTTTTCCAGATAAAGCAACTCTTAGTGGCCAATAATATTCACCTTTATCATCAAAATAAAGATGGTCAATAACTTCTTTTATTTTAAGAGAAAAAAAATTGTTTTCAGGAATTTTTTCTAGTTCTTTTTTTATTCTTTCTAAGTTAAGTTTTATCTTGTCTAAATCAATATTTTTCCACATAAGAAGATCTTTATCATAGTCAAATTTTTTAAAGAAAAAATCGACTGTGGTTAAGAGATCGTTTAAAGTAGTAGCTCTTTCTTTTCCCAAGTCAATTATTTTTAAGATTTTTTCTTGAGAGTAAAGAACTTCATTGTTTGCTCTAAAATAATCTTTTTCCCACTGTCCCCAAGGAGAAAAATCTAACATTTGAATTAAATCTTGACTATTTTTTCTTCTCAGGTAATAACGGTTGAAAAAATATAATTTACTATTGTTAAAAATAGCTGGCGACTTATTAATTCGTTCTAAGCTGAAACTAGCTATCATTTCCTCAAGAGAGATAATTTCTTTATCTGTTTTGGGATGCCATCCTAGCAGAGCAACAAAATTTAAAATAGCTTCAGGCAAAAATCCTTCTTTTCGATAATCATCTATACTTTTAGCTCCTTGCCTTTTAGATAGTTTTGATCTTTCTGGTCCTAAAACTAGAGGCAAATGAACAAAAATAGGTTCTGTCCATTCTAAATACTTATAGATTAAAATTTGTTTAGGGGTGGTGGAAACAAACTCTTCTCCTCTTAAAACATGGGTAATTCCTTGATAGTGATCGTCTACTGTGTTAGCTAATACGTAAAGAGGCTCTTTTTCGTTTTTAGCAATTATAAAATCTCCCACTTTTTTAAAATCGTATTTAATTTCTCCTCTCAAATAATCTTTAAAAGTTATAATTTTATCAGGAACTTTTAATCTAACAACATAAGGTGTCCGTTTATTTAATTTTTCTTCAATTTCTTTAGGTTCTAAATTTTTACATGTACCTGGATAGACAGGAAGTTGTCCTCTAGTTAATGATTCTTGACGACGGAGATCTATTTCTTCTTTAGAACAAAAACAGAGATAAGCTAAATTTTTGTTTATTAGTTCTTTTATTACTTTTTGATAAAGGTCTATTCTTTCGCTTTGCCTTACAGGACCTTCATCCCATGAAATTCCTAACCAATTTAAAGATTCAATAATATCATCTTCAAATTCTTTCTTTGATCTTTCTTTATCAGTATCTTCGATTCTTAAAATAAAGACTCCTCGTTGTGATTTAGCCAAAAGATAATTAAAAAGAGCAGTTCTGGCACCTCCTAAATGAAGTTTGCCAGTTGGAGAGGGAGCAAATCTAACTCTCACAGAGCTCATTTTATTAAATTATAACATCAAATTTTGTTTTCAGATACGTTTAATGAAGGTATTAAAGTAGGGTCAGTAGGTAAGATAACTTTTACTTCTGTGCCTTTATCTTCTTCTGAAGATATTTCTATTTTTCCTCCGTGATTTTCGATAATTTTCTTAGCGTTAACTAAGCCTATACCAAAACCAGCAGCTTCTATATTTTTTGCTTTTGTACCACGATAATATTTTTTAAATAAGTTAGATATTTCTTCTTTACTCATTCCTATACCTGTATCTTTTATTTTGATAATCATATAAGGTCTATTTGGCATTTTATCAATGTCTATAATGACATTTCCGTTTTCTTTGTTATAAATAATGCTATTTTCTATTAAAGAAAACAAAGCTACGGTAATAAGATTAGGATCAGCAGGTATATTGGTTTTGGGTGGTACTTTAACTTCTACTTTTATTTTTTTTGATTCAATCTTAATTTTAAGTAAATTAAGAATAAAAAGTATTCTTTCTTCAATATCAACTTCTTTTATTTTTAAGTGAATAACAGCATCTTCTTTTTGTATAGGAGAAATAAGAGAAAGGGTGAGAATATTTAAGTTATCTATTATCTTTAAAGCATCTTCTAATAAAGTTTTGTTTTCTTCATTTAGTGCTTTTTTATCAATAGCTTCTAATTGCCATCTAAGTTCGTTTAGTGGAGTTAAAAGATTATGGCTTGCTAATTGAATAAATTCTAATTTTTTTTCGTTTTCCAAGATATCTTCTGTTTTATCAATAGCTATTCTTAGATTATATTTTTTATCCAATTCGATAGGAAGATAGGTAATTAAAAGATATTTGGTACTAGGAGAAGAAAATTTAACGCTAATTGTTTCTGGTTGTTGACTAATTATTTTTAGTTCTTCTCCCTCAAGAAAAGGAAAAAAAATATTAGCTAATATTTCATACTCTTTATTCTTTATTTGCCATTCTTTAACTGTTAAACCTACCAATGATTCTTTTTTTATTTTGACCAAAGAAGCAAACGATTGATTTACAAAAACTATCTTTTTTTCGTCATCGTAGATAACAATCGCTTCTTTAAGTACGTCTAAAAGATTTTGAACTAAATAAAAGAAAGATGTTTTTTCTTCTTTAGGTTTTATTTTTATTATTTTGTAAACAAAATAAATTCCTAAAGCAGTAAATATTAAAGAAATAAAAATTAAAACTTTAATTAAATTAAAATCCCTTAAAAGTAAAGCTAAAAACAAAACAATTACTACTATAAAGAAAAGAGCAAAGATTATTTTATCTATTTTTTTTTCTAAGGAAAAATTCATTTTTCTAAGTCTCTAAGATTTTTGCCTTCTTTAATAGTGACTTCCAGTGGAACTTTCAAGGGATAAATTTTTTCCATTACTTCTTTTATTATAACTTTAAATTTTTCGCTAATTTCTTGGTTCACCTCAAAAATTAACTCATCGTGAATCGGTAAAAGCATAAAAGCTTTTCCGTAAAAATTAGTATATATTTGATCGTCAATCGCGATCATAGCTTTTTTAAACAAATCTGAAGCTAATGATTGAATAGGAAAATTTACCGCTAATCTTTCAGCTGTTGCTTTTTCTCGATAAGATTGATAGTTTATTTCGGGGAGAAATCTTTTGCGACCAAAAAGATTTTCGCTTAAGCCATAAATTTTTGCTTTGTTTATAGCTTCTTCTTGATACTTTCTAATCGAAGGATAAAAGTAAAAGAATTTATTTATTAAATTTTGAGCTTCAGAAACAGAAATTCCTAATTTTTCAGCTATACTTCTAGCTGAACTTCCATAAACAATGCTAAAATTGATAATTTTAGCTTTTTTTCTGTTTTCTGGAGAATCAGATCCAAAAATCAATTTAGCTGTTTGAGAATGAATATCTATTTTTTGCCAAAAAGAACTTATTAAATTCTCATCATTACTAAGATGAGCCAAGATTCTTAGTTCTATTTGGGAATAATCAGCACTAATAAAAATAAATTTATTTTCAGGAATAAAAACACTTCTTAGATGATCGGCTAAATGTGAGAGTAAGGGAATATTTTGAAGGTTAGGTTTCTCCGAAGAAATTCTTCCTGTTACTGTTCCTGTTTGTTCAAAAATAGTATGAATTTTTTGGGTTTCTGGTAAATAATTTTTCAGAAAATTTTCTGCATAAGTATTTAAAAATTTGTTAATTTTTCTAAAATTTAAAATTAAGGGAATAAGCGGATGAGTTTCTTTAATTTTAATTAAATCTTCTTCTCGAGTAGAAATTTCTCCCTTAGAAGTTTTGCTCAGATGTTTTGTGTTTATTTTTAATCGTTGAAACAAAACTTCACGTAGTTGTTTTGTTGATAAGGGATTAAAAGAAAAACCAACTGTATTATTTATTTCTTTAAGTATTTTACCTTTTTGAACTTTGAGAATTTCTTTAAAGCTATTTAATTCCTGGATGTTGACTTTTATGCCTCTTAGTTCCATGCGAGCAAGAACAGGTATTAAGGGTAAATCAATTTCTAAATAAAGAGATAAAAGATCTTCTTTTTGTAGTTTTTCTAATAAACGAAAACATGTTTCTAAAACAAGATAATTTAAATAAAATTTATTTATCTGTGGATTCTCCCAAAGGATAATTGATTCTAAGGAAGGATTACCTTTTTGTGGATTTAATAGCCAAAAGATGATTTTAACGTCATAGATACTTTGTGGAATTGAAGAAGTTATTGCTGATTGTTGTTTATTTTTTAAAATGTTCTTTTCTTTATCAAAATAAAAACTTTTTTTGGCTAATTCTTTAAATGCGCTTTTTAGATTATAAGTAAAAATAGGTTCAGGAATTTTTAGTATTTCTTCTAAATAAATTAGATCAATTGTTTTATTTTTTTTCTCTTGATCAATTATTTTTATCTTAGTGTTATCAAGCAAGAAAAAGAAAGGAGGCTTAATTTCTTTGAGAGAATTAATTTCTATTTCTTGAGTAGTAAAGAGATCGTTTTGTTTAGATAGAAAATTGATATTTTTATTTCCGAAAGATGATAATTTTTCATCTTCATTTTTGAGGCGATTAATTAAACTTTTAAAGTTAAATTCTTGGAAAACCTTTAATAAATGTTCCTTTTGATATCCTCTATAGGGGCTAAGGATTTGTTCCTCAATTTCAATATCTGTTTTAAGCGTTATTAAATTTTTATTAAAAACCAATTTTTCTTCGTTTTCTAGTATAGCCTGAGATATTTTTGCTTCAACTTTTCCTGCTTTACAGGCTTTGATTAGTGTTTCTATGTCATGAAAAGTATTTAACAGAGAACTAGCTGTTTTAGGTCCAATACCTTTAATGCCGATAATATTATCACTTTGGTCTCCAATTAATGATTTGTAGTCAGGTATTTGCTTAGGTAAGATATTAAATTTTTCTTTAACTAGCTGACTATCATAAAGAATAGTCTCACTGATACCTTTTTTCATTGTTAAAACTTTTGTTTTTTGATCAACCAGCTGTAGGGTATCTAAATCACCAGTAAGAATAATTTTTTCTTCTTTTTCCATTTTTTTAACCAAGGTAGCTATAATATCATCAGCCTCAAATCCTGGTTTTTCAATGGTGGGGATATTAAAAGCGAAAAATATTTTTTTAGAAAGAGAAATTTGAATTTTTAGATCTTCGGATGTGGGTGGACGTGTAGCTTTGTATTCCTTAAAAATTTGATGTCTTAAGGTAGGGAGAGGTAAATCGTAGGCAGCAAAAATATAATCTGGTTTTTCTGAAGGGATTAACTTTAATAAAATATTTGATAAACCATAAAGAACTTGAACTGGTCTTTTTTGCTTATCTTCAAGATGGGGTAAAGCATGATAGAGTCTATGAATTAAAGCGTTAGCGTCAATAAGAAGAACTTTCATAGATTATCAAATTTAGTTAAGTTTTAACAAATATTTTCGACGATTTTTGTTTTTAGTAAAAATTATCTCGATAAATCTTTTATTTTTAGAAATTAAAAAATCTTTAATTTTTTCTCCCCATTCAATAAAAAAATAATTATTTTTTCTTTTTAATTCTTTCTCTAGCCCAACTTTTAAAATATCTTCAATGTTAATACGGTAAAGATCTATATGGTTTAAATAATATTTTTTTTGGTTGAAAATAAAATCATATTTTTGCCAAATAACAAAAGTAGGACTTGATATTTCTTCTTTGATTTTTAGTTTTTTAGCAATCTTTTTAACCATAGTAGTTTTGCCTACACCAAGTCTACCTTCTAGAAGGAAAATTTTATATTCCTTCATAAGTTTAAAAACTTTTTCTACCATACTTAATTTAAATTATAAATTTAAAACCCCCTTGTAAATGATACAAGGGGGTTTTAGGATGGGCTAATTTAATATACCTTTTTACTCCTCTTCTGTCCAATCAGAGTCATCTTCCTCTTCTATCCAATCAGATTCATCTCCTTCTTCTTCCTCTTCTGTCCAATCAGAGTCTTCTTCTGACCAATTAGAATTTTCTTCTCCTTCCTCTAAGCCAAGTTCTTCTAATTCTTCTTCTTGTTCAGAAACAATTTTTAAGCTACTCATTTATTTTTTTTGTCTAAATCGCGACCTTTGGTTTTATTTTCTTATTCTATTATTTTCTATTATTATATTAGTAAAAACATCATCAACATCGTCAAGATCTAAAAGATCCTCTAACAAATTATTAGCTTTTTCATTTTTAGCTTTTACCGTATTAATAGGCCTAAAATCTATATAAAATTCTTTTAAATTTACCTTATTTGTTTCTAAATTCTTTTTTAACTCATTTAAATTATTTACATTTGTAATTAACAAAATATCCCCATTTTTCTCTTCTAGATTCTCTATTAAATTTAAAAAGTTTAAAGCATTTTCTTGATCCTTTTTGTCTATCACTACCACACCTTTTTCTTCGAAATTCCATCTAACTGATCCCGGTGCTGCTAGCTTAGCTTCATATCTGTTGATAATATGCTTTATTTCTCCCAAAACTCTATTTTTGTTATCGGTTATAACCTTGATAAGAATCTGTATTTCTCCTAAGTAAGCTTCATAAAAAACTTCTTCTAAATTATCTTCTTTTTTGCTTCCTTTCTGGATAGCTTTTTCAATATTTTCTTGAGGGACTTTTAACTCCTTTGCTCGTTCGATGGCCGATCTTAGTTTAGGATTATTTTCCGGATTATTATTTTCTCGAGCAGCAATAATAATAGCATTGATCAATTTACCGATCATTTGACTTTTTTTGGCATCAAGCTGTGCTTTCTTGTGTTTGATTTGTGACCAATGGGAATGTTTTGACATTTTGGTATCTTAAATAAGTTTTATAATTTTGTCTTCTAGGAAAGATATAAGCCGGATTCTGTATTATCGCTTGAACAATAAAATCAAGCGATATGCCGATCATCTATCTTACGCCTAAACTTGCGTTTAGGCTCTAGCGGTACGTCCTAATTACATAGGACACGACCTTGCACCTCGTTGTTAGAGACTAGAAAGACCAAAAGATTACTCTTTTGGCCAGAGAGATAACAGAGGAAAGATTTCCTCTATTTTCTTTCTCTTTTCACCTTTCTCTTATCCAATTAAGTCAATTGGATAAGATAGTATTGTCTCTGTTTCTAGTCTCAGGAGATTTACTCTCCTCCTTCCTTTCGAAGGTTAACTTAGGCAAAATAAATGCCACAGAGGTGTCCGGACTTTCCTCTTCAAAAATTGAAGCGATCGGTTATCTTTCCTAGAAAAGACTTTAGAAAACTCATATTTATAATAAAGTATACCATTTTAGTCATAAATAATCAAGTCACCCTTTTGGTCTGTTTTCCAGAAATTTATTTTTTCTCTATAAAGAAAATCTATTACTTCTTGATGAGGATGATTATAAAAATTTTTACCTACTTGGATTATAGCTAATCCAGGCCTAACCCAGTAATAAAAAGCTTTATTTAAAGAAAAACGTGATCCATGATGAGGAACGAGCAAAAAATCGCTTTTAAGATTTTGGAAATATTTTAGCTTATTTTTTAAATGAAAAGAAATCAAGCTTTCGATGGCTTCCTTTTCTATATCACCTGTAAGTAAATATGTTTTTCTTCCTATAACTTTTAAAACTAAAGAATTGTTGTTATCTTTAGAATATTTCTTTTCTGGATGGAGAACAAAAAATCTAAACTTATTGGTTGAAATTTTATCACCTCGTTTTAAAACTAATAAAGGAATTTTTTTCTTTTTGATTGTTTCTATCGTCTGGTTAAAGTTTTCATCTTTGAAATCAAGGCTACTTAGAATAATCATTCTGACTTTATACCTTTTAATAATTTCTGGTAGTGAGCCATAGTGATCCTTATCGGCATGAGAAAGAAAAAGAAGATCAATCTTTTTTTGATAAAATGGTATTGTTTTATCTAAATTCTTTAAAAGCAGAAAATTGTTTTTACCAGTATCATAGAGAAAAGCATTCTTTTTGTCTTTAATTAAAACAGCATTTCCTTGACCAATATTTAAAAAATGAACTAGCTCTCTGGAGGTTAAAAAAGTAAAAATTATTTGATAAATTAAAATATTAACTAAAACTAAGATGAAAATCAGGTAATTCATTTTTATACTTAAGATACAGTTGATAAAAGATAAAAAAATATATAGTCAAGATTATTGATAAAGGAATTTTAAAATAAATTATTCCCCAGCGGGAAAATATATCTGCTGTCCAAATTATAAACTTTAATAGAGGAAAAGATAACCAACTAAACCATTTTCCTAAAGGAAAAAAGAGAAACAAATACCCCAGAGGTAGTAAAATTAACAAGACGGGGAAAATTAATAAATTAGCTAAGAAAGATAAAATATTGAAATTGCCAAAATAATATACTACTAAAGGTAATACCAAGATTTGTGCTCCAATTATCTCACTTAAGGCCTTGATCAAGAACCTTTTAAATTCGAACACAAAGTTTGTCTCTTGACTGTATTTTTCAAATTTCAGGCTCCTTTCAACAATAGGCGAAAGATATAAAATTCCCGTCATAGCTAAAAAAGAAAGTTGAACGCCTATATCTTTTAATAATTTGGGTGATATCACAACGAAGATTAATAAAGTTAATATAAGAATATTTCTTTTAATAACTATTCTTCCCCATCGGTTTTTAGCTAAAATGAGAAAAAAAGCCATAATTCCTGCTCTTAAAACACTACCTTGAAAATCCATTACTAACAAAAATATAAAAATAAATAAATTGATAGTTATAAAGAGTAATAAAGGATTAAAAAAACCAACAATTTTTAAAGTTTCAAAAACTAAAGAAAGTATTATGGTTAGATTGTGGCCCGATATAGCTGTGATATGAGAAAGTCCACTTAGTGTTAGTTTATTTTTTAATTCTTGGTCTTCGAACTTACCTCCCAAAATTATTCCCTTAAGTAAATTACCTTCTTGAAAAGTTAGATGTTCTTTTATTTTTGATTCAACAAAGAGTCGATACTTTAGGAAAAGATTTTTATCTAAAGAGACGAAAGAAAAATCAGTTTTTGTTCTTAAGGAAGAGTACCAAAAACCACTCCAGGACAAAAAAAATATTAGAATACATATTTTTATGATCTTTTTTAGAGGAGAAAAGTTTTTAAACCAAAAAAATAAAGCAATGGGAAAGAAGAATGATAACAAAATAAATAAAATTAACGAATTTTCTTCTAACCATGAACCTAAAACAAAAGAAAGAGCTAAAATAAAAAATAAATCAGGTATCTTCATTGAGTTTTGCTAATTTTGCGCGGGGGGAGACTCGAACTCCCACGGGCTTTAGGCCCACAGCCCCCTCAAGGCTGCGTGTCTACCAATTCCACCACCCGCGCTTAAAATAAAAAGAAGCATAAAAACACTTGTTTTTAGAATACAATACCTTGTTCGATGTTATGTTTTTATTATATGATAAAATGATAAAATAATAATCAATGTTAAACCGAAAACAAATTCAGCAAAAGAGTAGATACAATCCTTTAGAATTTGAGCATAAGATTTTTAAATTTTGGGAATCATATTTTAGCCGAAAACGTGGACAAAAGAATTTTACTATTTTGATTGCTCCTCCTAATATTACGGGTACTTTACACTTGGGGCATGCTTTACAAAATATTGTTTTAGATACAATTTCTCGCTATCAAAGGATGAAAGGCTACAGAGTAACTTGGTTTCCTGGAATTGATCACGCTGGCATCGCTACTCAGAATGTAGTTGAAAAACAACTTAAGAAAGAAGGATTAACCCGTTTTGACCTAGGAAGAGAAAAATTTATTAAAAGAGTTTGGCAGTGGAAAGAGCAATATGGAAATGTAATCTTAGAACAGTTCAAAAAATTGGGACTTAGCTTAGATTGGTCAAAGGTTAAATTTACTATGGATAAAAAATATGTTGATGCAGTCGAGAAAGCTTTTATTCGTTATTATCAAGCAGGTTATATCTATAGAGATCTAAGACCGGTAAATTTTTGTCCTCGTTGTCAGACTTCTATTTCAGATTTGGAGGTGGACTACCAAGAAAAAGAAGCCGATCTTTATTTTATTAAATATCCGCTTAAAGAAAATGGTTATGTTGAAATAGCTACCACTAGGCCAGAAACTATGTTAGGCGATGTTGCTTTGGCGCTTAATCCTAAAGATGAAAATAATTTTAATTTTGTTGGCAAAATAGCTATTTTACCTTTAGTTGGTAGAGAATTACCTATTATTTTAGATCAAAGAGTTGATCCCAAATTTGGTACAGGGATTTTAAAAATTACTCCAGCACATTCCTTGATTGATTACGAAGTAGGAGTTAGACATCAATTACCGTTGTTTTCGGTTATCAATGAAAAAGCTGAGATAGTAAACGGAGGTAAATTTTCAGGGGTTCATTATTTAGAAGCAAGAAAAATGATTGTTGAAGAGCTTAGAAAAAACGGCTTATTGACTAAAGTACAAAAAATTAACCATTATTTGCCTCTTTGCGATCGATGTGGTACTGAATTGCAGGTTGTTCCTTCAAAAGAATGGTTTTTAAAAATGGACCATCTTGCCAAAATAACAATAGCTTCTCTGCGAAAGAAAGAAGTAGAATTTTACCCCTTGAGATTCAAAAAAATTTGTTTTGATTGGTTAAAGAATATAAGAGATTGGTGTATTTCTCGAAAAATTTGGTGGGGACAACAGTTGCCCGTGTGGTATTGCTCAAATTGTGGGGATGATGTTTTTATCGTTTCTCAAACTAAACCAAAAGTTAAATGTAAGTCTTGTCATAAAAATAATTGGCAAAGAACCATAGAGGTTTTTGATACCTGGTTTTCTTCTGCTCTTTGGCCTTTTGCTATTCTTTATACCAAAGAAGAAAATAAATTTTATCCCGCCGATTTGGTGGCTACGGGAAGGGAAATTTTAAACCTCTGGATTAGTAGAATGATTTTCAGTGGAAAATATTTTAAAAAAGAAGTGCCATTTAGAAAAGTTTTTGTTCATCCTACGGTATTGACTAAAGAAGGAAAGAGAATGTCTAAAAGCTTAGGAACAGGTATTGATCCTTTGGATTTGATCAAAAAATACGGTACTGATAGTCTAAGATTTGGAATTTTGTGGCAATTAAGTAGTCATCAAGATTTACGCTTTGATGAAACACCTTTAATTCAGGGTCAAAAATTTTTAAATAAAATTTGGAATGCTTATCGTTTTTATTTTTTGATTAAAGAAAGACAAACAAGTAGCAAAAAAAACAAAATTCTTTCTTCGAACGATAAAAAAATTTTAAGTTCTCTTAAAAGGACTAAAGAGACCATAGAAAAAAATATAGAAAAGTTTGAATTAGGTTTAGCTTTAAAAAAAGTTTATAAATTTTTCTGGAATGATGTTTGTGATAAATATATTGAAAGTTGGAAAAAAGACAAGAATAGTTTAGTAGTTTTTGATCAGATAATGATTGAATCTTTAAGAATGCTCCATCCTTTTATTCCTTTCTTAACACAACTTATCTATTTTTCTTTTGGTCAGAAAAAACCTCTGTTTTTTGAGCAGTGGAAATAATTTTTCTTCTTTCAATTTTTCTTTCTTTTGTCCTTCCTCTTTTTGTTGGAATTTACTTTTATAAACAAGACCCTCATCGTGAGCCATTTATTTACCTTTTAGCTTCATTTTTTTTAGGAATTATAGCTGCCTTTTTAAGTTATCAAGCTGAGTTTTTTTTGGAAAAAATAAATTTTTTTAAAGAAAATTACATTTCTTATTCTTTGGCTAGTGCTTTTTTAGAAGAATTTTTTAAATTTTATACAATTTATAGTTTGATTTTTCCTCAAGCAGTTTTTGATGAGCCAATGGACGCTATAGTCTATATGTCTTTTTCTGCTTTTGGTTTTGCTTCTATAGAAAATGTTGCTTTTATTACAAAAGAACAAGAAAAGAATACTCTACAAATTGGTCCTGAACTAAAAGAAAACAATTTTTATTTACTTTTTTTGGTGTTTTTTAGATTTTTAAGCGCTAATTTTTTGCATTTTTTAGCTTCAGCTCTTATTGCTTTAGGTTATGCTTATTTCATGAAAACAAGAAATATTTTTTCTTTTGTGATTTCTTTTCTGGTTGCTTGTATTTTACATTTTCTTTATAACTTTTCTTTAATTGTTTTGTATTCCTATCAAAAATTAGATATAATTAATCTGAAATCGCTTTTATTGTTTATTTTTTCCGGTGTTTGGTTTTTATTTTTCGTCGTTCTTTTAAGAATAAATTATCTTAAAAAAGAAAATGGATGAAAACCTTGAAGAACAAAAAGGCTTACCTCAAGAAGGTCAATTAAGTATCGATGTTTATTATAAGGATGATGAACTGGTAATTATTTCTCCTATAGCTGGAGCTTCTATGGAGAATATCGAAGTTATTTTGAAAGGAGATATTTTAATAATTAGAGGAGAAAGAGTTTTACCAGAGAAGGTTGAAGAAAAAGATTACAAGTACAAGGAATGCTTTTGGGGACCATTTTCTAGAACGATAGCTTTACCTAAGAATCTTGATACTACTCAAATAAAGGCTTTTTATAATAATGGTATTTTGATGATTAAGATACCCAAGAAAGAAAGTGAATCAACCAGGAGGATTGAAATTATGGGAGAATTTTAAAGTGGTTCATTTAAAACGGGGCATAGCGCAATTGGCTAGCGCACCAGCATGGGGTGCTGGAGGTTGTGGGTTCGAGTCCCACTGCCCCGATTTATTGTCTTTTTATTCAAATGAAATTTTTTTCTGATTTACATCTTCATTCCAAATACTCCCGAGCTTGTTCTAGGAATTTAGATTTGGAGAATTTAATTTACTTTGCTAAGCTAAAAGGAATAAATTTGCTTGCTACAGGTGACATTACTCATCCTTTATGGTTTAAAGAGATTTTTTCTAAGCTAGAAGAAGCTGACGAAGGTATTTATAAATTAAAAAAGTCAAACGAGCAAATTTTTTTTGTTTTAGGGGGTGAAATTAGTTCTATTTTTTCAAGAAATAACAAGGTTTATCGTATTCATTATATTGTTATTTTGCCAAATTTTAATTTGGTTGAAAAACTAAATAAAAAACTTGCTCTTTATTCTAATTTAGCTAGTGACGGAAGACCAAATATTGGTTTAGATGTGATTGATTTTATGAAAATTCTTTTTGACATTTATGATAAAGCTATTTTTATTCCTGCTCATATCTGGACTCCTTGGTACTCTCTTTACGGTTCCATGTCCGGGTTTAATTCTATTTTTGATGCTTTTGCTAATTTTACTAAATATGTTACTGCAGTAGAAACAGGGCTTTCTAGTGATCCCAATATGAACTGGCGTCTTTCTGAATTGGATAATTTTAGCATTGTTTCTTTTTCAGATGCACATTCTCCTTCTCCTCATCGTTTAGGAAGAGAGATAACTGTCTTTGAATTAGACCAACTTTCTTATGATAATCTTTATCGAGCAATGAAAAAACCTGATGACCAAAATAAAATAGCCTTAACAGTAGAATTTTTTCCTGAAGAGGGAAAATATCATTATGATGGTCATCGTTTATGTAATATTCGTTTTTCTCCATCAGAATCTAAACAGAATAATTATCTTTGTCCTGAATGTAAGAGAAAATTAACTATCGGAGTAATGAGTAGGGTTGAAGAGTTAGCAGATAGACCCGATAATTTTTTAGATCCCAAAAGACCTCAGTTTATTAAAACAACTCCTTTACTTGAAATAATTGCCCAAATCGTTAATGCTAATGTTGGTTCCAAAAAAGTTTTCGATCTTTATTGCAAAGTAATTGAAGAAATAGGGACAGAAATCAATATTCTACTTGGTTACCATGATGAAGAAAAAATGAAAAATAAATATCCAGAAATTAACTTAGCCCTTAGCAAAATAAAAAAAGGCGATATCATTCTTGAAGCGGGATACGACGGTGTTTATGGTAAAGTAATTATTAACACTAATTTGGCGAGTAAAAAGACATTATTTTAAAATGAACCTTTTAAAAATTTTGCTTTGGAATAATATTAAAGATTTCATTATTTTTTATTTTATACTTTTTCCCCAGGTAATTCTTCGTAATTATTTCGATCTTGTTTATTCTTTTCTTCTAATTTCTAAATTAAAAATTTACTTAAAAAGCTTAACTGAATTACCATCGCAAAAACACGATATTTTTATTTATTTACTTTCTTTTCCCTATAAAATTTTGTTTCTTTTTTTATATTTTCTTCTTTTAATATTTCTTTTTTTACCCTATTTTTTTCTTATTTCGATATGGTTTGGTTATAATTTAGTGATGTCGTTATTTTTTTGGAGGGGTGAACAATGAATTTAGTTTTTGAAAACGATCTTTTAAATTTAAATCCTTACGGAAGAAGATTTTTTTTAATCCTTCAAGAGGTTGTTTATTTTTTAATTTTAGGATCCTCTTTTGTTTTTACTGGTTCATCGAGTGAAAAATTAAAATATTTAGGTTTTTTAATAATATTTTTCTTTTTAGGTGATTTTTTGAGAAAAAGATTTTTCTTCTCTGATGATTTAAGAGCCTTTTTAGATGTCGATAAGGAGAAAATCAATATAGAGAAATATCTAAACCCAAAAGTTAGAGATTTTTTAATCGATACTATTACTGATGGGGAAATTTTAAATTTCTATCATCCACAAGTTTTTCTCTTAAAAAGACTTTTAAGAGAAAAAGCAATTAAAAATCTCTTAAAAGAATTAAACATTGATTATCAAGTTTTTTCTCAGGAAACTCTCTTTCACCAAAAGAGTAGAATAGAGACTATTAGAGATAAAAATTTTTTTTTAAATGCTTATCTTCCTATTTTAAAAGAAGCTTTTAATTTAGGTAAGCTCTTAAGCTATCCCTATATCAACTTTTTATTTCTTTTTTATGGCTTAAGGATAAAAGCCGAACCTAACCTCGAAGCTTTATTTGAAAAATATGATTTAAAGAAAGAATACATTCTAAGTGCTGTAGTATTAAATATTTTTTCTAAAAAATTGTCACATAATTCTAAAGATTTTAACGTGATTTTTACATCAATTAAAAAGCCTAATAAAAAAAGACTTTTACCCGGATTTATTTTTAATAAAGTAGAAAAAACTTTTGCTCATTATGTTCAAGATTTTACATTTTTAAGTCATAAAAAAAACATAGGTTTTTTGGTAGGTCATCGACAAGAAGTTGAAAATATTTTTTTAAATCTAAGAAAAAAAAGAAATTTTTTTCTTATAGGAAATGAAAACCTGGAAAGAGATGCTATAATGTGGCATATTTCTTGGTTAATTCAAAATGAGTTAAGTCCTAAAGAGCTTTTTGATTTTAGATTAATTAAAATTGATCTAAATTTAATTTATACAAAGGAGAGAGACAAATTTTCTCAAGTATTTTCTCGGTTAATCGAGGATATTTTTGATCTTGACAAAATTATTTTATATCTTTCTGCCTCTGATAAAAATGTAGTAAATCAAGGACTATCAATCCTTGCTTCCTTTTTAGAAAAGAAAAAAAACAACAAAAGTATTATATTGGTTTTTTCTTTAGATTTTCAGGATTACAAGAATATTCTTTCTTCCTTTGACCATTTTTTCGACAAAATTTATGTTAAAAGTCTTTCTTTTGACGACTTTGTTATTTCTTTAAGCCTTAAATCAATTTTTTGGACCCAGAGTAAAAAAATCAATCTTACTCCCCAAAGTATAGTAGATTCAATTTTTTTTTCTCAAGATATTTTAGGTGATATGAGTTTGGCTGAAAAAGTAATAGTTAAGGCAATAGAAACAACTAAAAAAGTTAACGGTCAATACTTAACCACTGAAATGATTAGAGAGATAGTTAATGAATGTTTAAGTGATAGTATTAGAGAAAAAATAAACAAAGAAAAAGAAAAAATTTTTAACCTTGAAAATCTTCTTCGACAAAGGATAGTTAATCAAGAATATGCTCTTAAAAAAATTTCTGACTATTTTGCTAGAATTTTTCAAAATCAAGATTTTCAAAGGGAAAAACCATTGGGAATTTTTTTATTTTTAGGACCAAAAGGAGTAGGTAAAACGGAAACGGCTAAAACTCTGACTAAGATTTTTTATGGAAAGGAACAGGAAATGATTTCTCTAAATATGGGAAATTTACAAAAAAAGAAAACAACAAACTTACGGTCACTATATTTTAGAAACTTTATTGTAGTGGAAGAAATAATTGAAGCAGTAAAACAAAAACCCCGTAGTCTTATTCTTTTAAAAGACTTTGAAAAAACAAATCCTATATTTTGGAATTTTTTTTCACAAATTTTTAGCAAAGGGTTTATTGAAGATTCTCTAGGTCAGAAAATTGATTTTAAAGATAACTTGATTATCTGTACTTCAAGTATTTTTGAAGAATGGATCAAAGAAAAAATGAATCAAAAAATAGAATTTGATATAATAGTAGAAGATTTAAAAAAGAAACTTATTGATGTTTTTTCCCAGGATTTACTTAGTCAGTTTGATGAAGTGGTTGTTTATCGTGCTTTGAAAGAAGAAGAATTGCTGAAAATAACCGAAATGACTATTGATGATTTTAAAAATGATTTTTTGCTAAAATACGGTCTAATTTTAGAGATAGAAGAGCAAGTGATAAAATCAATTTTCTTAAAAAATTATGATCTGAGCCCAGACAGCGTTTGGTTAAAAGAAAAATTAAATTCAACCATAAAGAGTAAGATTAAAAATTTAATTTCTTCAGGTTTAGTTAAAAGAGGTCAAAAAATAAAAATTTATTGTGAAAACAATTATGATCAAATCGAGGTAAAAATTGAAGAATCTAATTTTAAAAGCTATGAAAATTAGATTATTTTTTCTATTTTTATTTTTAGCCTTATTTTTAGTAATTGTTCTTTTTACTGTTTATGGCTCTACAGAGATGTTGTTTTTCTCAAGTATGAAATTGTTAACTTCCGATTTAAATTTATTACTGTTAGGTAAACCAGGCCCTGGTTATATTGCACCAGAAAATACCGACTCTATCATGGTAGTTCATTATAGTCACTCTAAAAATAAACTTTTTATTATTCCTGTACCTCGAGATTTAATAGTTAGAAACGAAGAAGGAAGCCTGGAAAAAATAAATGCCTTTTACGAAAAGAAAAAAATTGATTTTTTATTAGAAAAAGTGTCTAACTACACTGGTTTTAAAGTAAAAAATTATTTAGTTTTCGATTTAACCTTGGTGAAAAATTTGATTGATTTTTTAGGTGGTGTTGACATAGTACTTAAAGAACCAGTTGTTGATCCTGTTAGTTTTTATACTCTTTCCTCAGGTAAGCACCACCTGGATAGCTATCTTATGGAATTGGTTTTAAGATCAAGATATAACAGCAGGGGTGATTTTTTTAGATTAGAAAATCAAATAGAAACTATTAAGGACATAAAAGATAAAATGGTTAATTTAGATAGCGAAGGAAAAATAAAATTGTTTAGATTATTTGAACAAAATTCTTCTCATTGGGAATCAAATCTCAAAAAAGAAAATTTGGTTAAAATATTTTTACAAATTAGAAATATTAAAAACTTAGAAATAGTTCCTCTGGTTATAGATCTTAACTCAGGATTACTGCAATCAGGTAATTTTCAGGTTTATAACACAAATAATGTTTTTGGTATTTATCCGAAATTAGGGGTCGATAATTACGAAGATATAAAAAATTATATTCAATCTAGAGCCAAATGAAAAAGATTTTGTTTGTGATAAAAAAATTTTTGCCACGTTCGGTTATAAATTTTTATCATTATCTGGTATCTTTGTTTTTTGCTTTATGGTATGGAAATCCTAGTAAGAAAATTGTGGTTATAGGTATTACGGGAACTAAAGGAAAAACTACTTCTGCTTGCTTAGCCCATTTTCTATTTCAAAAGCTTGGCTTTAAAACAGCTCTTTCTTCTTCTGATTTTTTTTATTATGGAGAAGAAAAAGAAGAAAACAAAACGAGGATAACAATGCCAGGTCGTGGATATCTACAAAAATTTTTAAAAGAAGCAGTTATTAGAAACTGCGAACTAGCTATTATAGAATGTACTTCCGAGGGTTTATGGCAAAACAGACATGCTTTTATTGATTTTGATATAGCCGTTTTTTTAGGTATTCATCCAGAGCATATTGAACATCATGGCGGTTATGAAAATTATCGTAATTCTAAGGGTAAACTTTTTAAATCAATTGATAAATCATTTTTTAAGAAGAGAAAAGGAAGAAATATAAAATATCTTCGAGGCGTGGAGGTTAAAAAAACTATTATAGTTAATACTGACGATTTTGAAGCTGATTATTTTCTCAATTTTCATGCTGAACAAAAAATAACCTATTCTTTAGAAAGTAATACGGATGATCTCAAAAATCATTTAAAACCAACTTCTTTTAAAGCAACTTCCAAAGGAGTGGATTTTGTTATAGAGGGAAAAAAATTTTCTGCTTCTCTTTTAGGCAAAGTTAATCTTTATAATATTTTGGCAGTTTTTTCTCTTTTTAAAGCTTTAGGGATATCATTAAATTCTTTGGCGGAACCACTAAAAGACTTTAAAAGTTTACCGGGAAGAATGGATGTTATACCTGCTAAGGGTTTTAAAGTAATTATTGATTATGCTCATACTCCCATATCTATTGAAGAATTATACCAAACAATTATTTCTCTTTTTAAACCTCAGCGTTTACTTTGCCTGATAGGCTCTGCTGGTGGAGTCAGGGATAAATGGAAAAGACCAGTTATCGGAGAAATAAGCGCCAAATATTGTAACTATATAGTGATTTCTAATGAAGACCCTATGGGCGAAGATCCTGTGAATATTATAAGAGCTATAGAAATGGGGGCTAAAAAATATTTAGGAGAATTTGGCGTAGAAAAACCAATAGAGATGATTCCCGATAGAAAGGAAGCTATTTTTCGTTTAGTTGAAATTGCTCAGAAAGGAGATGTAATTGTTTCTATTGGTAAAGGTAGTGAAAATTCAATAGATTTTGGTGAGGAAAAAATATCCTGGAATGAAAAAGAAACATTTTTAAAAGCATTAAAAGAATATAAAAAAAATTACGGAAGAATTTCAACTAAAACATCTGAATGAATACCAAATTCTTTAGCTTCTAATTTAGAAGGAAACCAGATATCTATATTTTCATTAAAGCGAGGATTCATTTTATCTTCAACTACAAAAATTTGATCTCCAAAAAGAGATGGTATTTTTATTTTGGTTTCAAAGGGTAAAACATTAGAAGCAGCGATTCCCCATCTAGGAACAGAATTGTAAGCAGTTGTCCAAGGAGTATCATCAGTTTCATCAGGACTTGAAGAATAGCCGGTTATAGTAAAAACTCTTATTTCTTTTCCTTTTTGGCTATTTAAGAATGAGTTTTTTTCATCAATTACTACAGTTTCCGCTATCGTTGGAGAAAAAACATAGTTGAAAATTGTCAATGACAACAAGAAGATAAAGGCTAAAGTTTTTATCGAATCACTTGACATTTTTCTTTTCCGTTTATTAAATTTTCTACAATTTAAAAAATCCCTTTATTCAAGGGATTTTCGAAATTTTAATTTTTATTTTAGTTTATACTTTAATTATAAATGATTTCTAATAATTTTGCAACTGAGAAATTAACATCTTAAATTTTGATTTTTTTAAAAAAATATTTTAAAATATTTAATAATAAACCAAGGAGGTCGTTAATTAAAAATAATTAAATTAAATTTAAATGCCTGGTTATTCCACTTATCCTATACCCTTAGATTCTAATACCGCTGCTAGCGTCTTGGTTAATAATTTTGTTAACTTATATACTCTTCTCTACAAAGCTTTTATTAATTTCTTAGTAGCTTTGGTTATATTTTTGGTAGGTTGGGTGGTAGCCCTATTTATTAAATTTGTTATTGATAAAATATTAAGCGGATTTTCTTTAAAATCTAGTTTGGAAAAATTAGGACTTTCAAGATATTTTGAAAATTTTAGCTGGGAAGATGGTTTTCATAAAGTAGTTTCTGAAGTTGTTTTCTGGCTTATCTTTTCTGTTTTCCTGGTAACAGTTTTTGATGTTTTGGGTCTTAAAGCTGCTAGTCAATTTGTTATGAACGCATTAAGTTATGTTCCCTTAGCTGTTAGTGGAGCTTTAATTCTTTTGGTCGGTGTTATTTTAGGAGAAATTGCCCGTAAATTACTTTTAGGAGTTTTAAGAGGTTTAGAAAAAAGAAATGCTCATTTTGTTGCTGCTTTGGTTAAATGGGCGATTGTCGTTTTTGCTCTCTTAGCTGCTTTAAATCAGTGGAATATTGCTCCTGAGTTTGTTAATATTTTAACCATAGGTTTCTTTATATTTTTAGCTTTAGCTGGTGGTCTTTCTTTTGGACTTGGTGGCCAAGAATTAGCTAGGGATATCTTAGAGAACATGAGGAGAGACTTAGGTAAATAAAACCAGATTTAACTTTTACTATTGACAAAAATTAAAAAGAATGTATAATATTTATTAAGTTAAGAATGATGCTAAGTTGAATTTAAAAGAGATAAGTTAAACTATCTTAATCTCGTCTTTATTATATAAAATCTAAAGTTCTAAGTTTAATTTTCATTTTTGAAAATGTTGTTTTGCTGTATTTAAAGCTTTCTAAAATTTTTTAAATAAAGATAGGAAATGATGAGTGAATTGATCTAATAACTCTGTCAGATGCTTTTTAAGGACTTTTCCTTGAACAAGCCAGGAGTGGATGCCTTGGGAGGCGGAGGCGATGAAGGACGTGCCTAGGCTGCGATAAGCTCGGGGGAGGCGCCGAGGAGCCTTTGATCCCGAGATTTCCGAATGGGGTAACCCACTGGAGGTGAACCTCCAGTATCCCGTGTAAATTTATTTCACGGGAGGCGAACCCGGGGAAGTGAAACATCTCAGTACCCGGAGGAAAAGAAACCAACTTGTCCATCTTTATTTTTTAAAGATGGATCAGGTGATTCCCTGAGTAGCGGCGAGCGAAACGGGAGTTAGCCCAAATTCCGTCGGAATTTTATTCTGACGGAAGGTTGTAGGACGAAAAGGTTCCTATCTAAAGATCATGTGCTTATCTGTTAATAGATTATTAGATTATTAACAGTTAAGCACTGTCTTGTTTGATAGGAGGTAAGGTTACAAAAGAGGATTTTTAGCCGAAAGACTTTGGAATGAGCTACCATAGAGGGTGAAAGTCCCGTAGGCAAAAAAAATCCTTCCTTACTCTTTTCGTTCCTGAGTACTTCGAAAAATGAAAGTTTCGGAGGAATCTGCCAGAACTACCTGGCAAGGCTAAATACTTCGCCTCACCGATAGTGAACACAGTACCGCGAGGGAAAGGTGAAAAGCAGGTCGGTGAGACCGGTGAAATAGAACCTGAAACTCCTGGCTGACAAAGAACCGAAGCTCAGCTGGTTTCCAGCGGGTGACGGTGTGCCTATTGAAGAATGAGCCGGCGAGTTTAGATATTCGGCCAGGTTAAGGTCAGTCAAGACCGAATCCATAGGGAAACCGAAATAATTGGTCTTAACAGGGCCAATTTTCTTACCAAGATATTCTTGGCAAGAAAGGTCGAATGTCTAAAACCCGAAGCCAGACGATCTACCCATGGACAGGATGAACCCAGTGTAACAGCTGGGGGAGGTCCGAACCCGTTGGTGTCGCAAAACCATGGGATGAGCTATGGGTAGTAGTGAAAAGCTTATCGCGTCTGGGAATAGCTGGTTCTTCCCGAAATAGCTTTAGGGCTAGCGGACTAAGAAAAGTTTTTCGGAGGTAGAGCTCTGATGAGTTAGTGAAGGCCGAAAGGTCAGCTAACTCGTTAAACTCCAAATGCCGAAAAACTCTTAGCCTAGTCAGTCTATGGGGGATAAGCTCCATAGACAAGAGGGAAACAACCCAGATTACCAGCTAAGGTTCCTAAATCTTGGCTAAGTGGGAAAGGAAGTAATCTTTCTTAGACAGCTAGGAGGTTGGCTTAGAAGCAGCCATCCTTTAAAGAGTGCGTAATAGCTCACTAGCTGAGAAAGATTGCGCCGAAAAATAAACGGAGCTAAGCCAAGTACCGAAGCTGTAATCTTTGCAAGATGAATGAGTCTTGCAAAGAGGTAGGGAAGCATTCTTTAGGCGATGAAGGAGTATCCGCGAGGAGCTCTGGAGCCTAAAGAAGAGAGAATGCCGGCATGAGTAACCGCAATCTCGCTGAGATGGCGAGACGCCGAAAGGTCAAGGTTTCCTTGGCAATGGAAATCAGCCAAGGGTTAGGCAGGCCCTAAGGTGTAGCCGAAAGACGAAACCGATGGATAGCCGGTTAATATTCCGGCCCCACTTACTTTTGCGATGGGGTGACGAAGGAAAAAAGATAGAAAGAGGTAATGGTTACTCTTTCTCCTGATTTAGAACCGAATTCTTGGTAAATCCGGAATTCAGTTCCTTTTTCTGTTTACAGAAAAAGGAACTGGTTCGTTTCAGGAGAGAAGCTCTTTTATAGAGCAACTCTATCGAAGAGCCTTCCAAGAAAAGCCTCTAAGCATAAAAAGTAAGTGCCTGTACCGGAAAACTGACACAGGTGACCGAGGCGAGAAGCCTAAGGCGAACGAGTGATGCCTCTTCAAGGAACTCGGCAAAAAAGCGGGCGTAACTTCGGGATAAGCCCTGCCTGTGAGATAGATTCTATCTCATGGGCCGCAGCGAAAGAACCCCTGGCGACTGTTTATCAAAAACACAGCTCCCTGCTTAACTTCTAAAAAGGAAGTATAGGGAGTGACGCCTGACCGATGCCGGAAGGTTAAAGAGTTGGGGTTAATTCGAAATTCATTTCGAATTAGCTCACGACTCTAAGCCCCGGTCAATGTCGGCGGTAACCCTGACCGTCCAAAGGTAGCGCAATTCCTTTCCGGGTAAGTTCCGGAGCGCACGAAAGGCGTAACGACTGGGGGACTGTCTCGAAGAGGTGCTCGGTGAAAATGCAATCTCCGTGAAGATGCGGAGTACTGGCGGCGGGACGAAAAGACCCTAGGAGCTTTACTGGACTTACTCATTGTTTTTGGCTTTGAGGTGCAGAGCGTAGCGGGGAGGCGATGAAATTCCGATTCCGGTCGGAATGGAGCCGTCAATGGAACACCCGCCATCTCTAAGTTGAAAACTAACCTCTTTATGGGGAACAGTGAGTGAGGGCCAGTTTCACTGGGGCGGTGACCTCCTAAAAGGTAACGGAGGTGTCCAAAGGTTGGCTTGTCCTGGATGGAAACCAGGATGAAAGTGTAAAGGCAAAAGCCAGCTTGACTGTGAGGCGGACATGCCGAACAGAGGCGAAAGCCGGGCTTAGTGACCCGACGGTCCTTTGTAGAAAGGCCGGAGACAACGGATAAAAGCTACCCTAGGGATAACAGGCTAGTGGGGCCCGAGAGTCCACATCGACGGCCCCTCTCGGCACCTCGATGTCGGCTCACCACATCCTGGGGCTGAATAGGGTCCCAAGGGTCGGGCTGTTCGCCCGTTAAAGTGGTACGTGAGCTGGGTTCAGACCGTCGTGAGACAGGTCGGTCTTTATCTGCCGTCAGCGTTTAAAGCCTGAGGGGAGCTGGCTCTAGTACGAGAGGACCGAGCTGGGAGAGCCTCTGGTGTTCCAGTTGCTCCTCCAGGAGCATCGCTGGGTAGCTATGCTCTTACGGGATAAGCGCTGAAAGCATCTAAGCGCGAAGCCTACCCCAAGATAAGGCTTAGGATCCCGGATAGACGATCCGGTTGATAGGTCTCTGCTGTAAGCTTCGTAAGAAGTTTAGGCTAGAGATACTAATGATCCGAGTCGAAAAGTCCTTAAAAGTATCTTGGCAGAGCTATTAGATCAATTGTAGAGATTAATTTTTAAAAAGGCAAAATATTTTAAAAGCTTTAAAAATAATTTATCCCCCTGTGGTCGCATGTTCTTGCTGGAACCACCTCTTTCCATTCCGAACAGATAGGTGAAACGGCAAGAAGCCGATGGTAGTGCTTTTGAGCGCAAGAGTAGGTACCGCAGGGGGTTTTAAAATCTAAGAATATTTATCTAGAACTGGTATAATTAAACTTAATGACCAGAAGACAAAGAAAAAAAATAATATTTTTCTCTCTTTTCCTTTTTATTGTGATATTAATCCCATCATCATTTTATTTATTTCATTTATTAAAAAATATTTTTCAGACAGAAGATAACTTACCCGAATTTTTACCTATTGTTGTTTATCCAGTTGAAGTAGTGAAATACGATTCTTATATAGATCTTTTGGGATTGGTTGAAAATCCAAACCCTGATTTATCTCTTAAGAGAATAGAATATCAATTTCTATTTTTTGATAAAAAAAACAATCTTCGTTTCAAAAGCCAGGTAAAAAATACTTTTATTCCTAATTTAAGTAAAAGGTATTTAGTTGAAACAAATTTTTCCAAGCCAGAATTCGATATAGGTAAAGTGGAGTTATATGTTAATTATGATCCTAAAGATTTCTACAAAAAAAGTTTTGATAATATTCCTTTTAGTTACTACAATATTGATCCTTCTGGTTATAGAAAAAACAATAGTATTACTTTGGATGTTTTTAATAGTTCTTATGCTGAATATAAAGATATTGAATTGATCTTAATCCTTTTTAAGGATGATGAAATTATTTCTGTGGGGAGAACTGTTTTTTCTATCCAGGGACAAGAAAGCAAAACTGTTTTTGTATTTTTCCCTCCAAATTTACCTTCTTTTAATGGTTATCAGATTTATTTTCAGAGAAACGTAGAAGAACTATGAAAAGAATCTTAACAGGTATAAAACCAACAGGTAAAATTCATTTAGGTAACTATTTAGGTTTTATAAAAGATCTTCTTATTTTTCAAAAGAGATACGAAGTTTTTTTAATGATTGCTGATTTGCATGCCCAGACAATTCCTTATCAGCCCAAAGAATTAAAAAATAATGTTATTGAGTTAACTAAATCTTTGCTTGCTTTAGGAGTTGATCCACGTCAAAGCATTATTTTTAAACAATCTGATATTTCTGCTCACTTATATCTTTGTTGGTTTTTGAGTTGTTTATCTTATATAGGAGAATTGGAAAGAATGCATGAATTTAAGGAACAAAAAGAAAGATTTAAAAAAATAGGCGTAGGGGCTGGTATTTTACTTTACCCGGTTCTTCAAGCGGCTGATATCTTGATTTATAATGCTGATCTAGTTCCTGTAGGCAAAGATCAGATTCAGCATCTTGAATTAGCTAGAGAATTAGCTCGAAGATTTAATCAAAGATTTGGAAAAACCTTTAAGATACCCGAAGCCTATTTTAATCCTGAAACAGAAAAAATAATGAGTTTAGATGATCCAAGTAAGAAAATGTCTAAATCTTTACCTGAAGGTTGTCTTGAAATTTTTGCTTCAGCGAAAGAGATAAAAGATAAAATATTTAGATCTGTCACAGATTCAGAAAAAATTATCAAATATGATCCTCTTAAAAAACCTGGTATAAGTAATCTTATTATTATTTATAAACATTTAACTAATAAGTCTATTGATGAAATAGAAAATGAATTTCGGGGATTGATGTATAATGATCTTAAAGAAAAAATTTATCTTAAGTTTATTCAATATTTTTCTTCAGCGCAGAGTAGATATCAACAAATAAAAGAGAAGGATGTTATTACCATTTTGGAGCAGGGGAAAAAGAAAGCAGAAAAAGTTGCTCAAGACAACCTTGCTAAAATTTTTAAACTAGTTGGCTTAAAATAAATTGACAAAAATTAAAAAATAAATTATAATTAATTCAAGATTTTTAATTTTTAGCCGAAGAAAAGAGGTCGTTAAAAATCCTCTCGAGGCAAAATGAAAAACAAAAAGGATAAACAAGAGATAGTAAGACAACTTAGAAATAGATTTGAAAAAGCTAAAGGCTATATTTTAATTAATCTATCTAATTTAAAAGGAAATTCTCAATTTTTGCTTAAAGAAATTCTTAAAAGTCAAAATTCTTTATTTCAAGTAGTCAAAAAAACACTAATCTACAAAGCTAATCCTAATTTTCCTTTTAAAGATGAAGAAACCAAAATTCCTTTTGGTTTAATTTGGGAGTTTGATGAAAATTTAAATTCTTTTAGAGCTTTAAAAATACTTAAAGAAAAAGATTTAGAAGTTAATATTGTGAGTGGTTATTTTAAAGGTAGAGTGTTAAAAACTGAAGATGTTGTTCGTTTTTCAGAATTACCTTCAAAAGATCAATTGATCTCTAATCTTGTTTATTCTTTGAAAGGTTTGAGTCATAGACTTAATTTTACTCTTGCTTTTCCTTTGAAAAAATTAGTTTCCACTTTGTCGTTAATTAAAAAATAAAAAATGATTTCGTTAAAGCGAAATCTAAATTTAGTCAAATGGTAGAAAAAGTTCAAAAGATAATCGATGAAATTTCTAGTTTGACTGTAGTCGAACTTAATGAATTGATTAAAGCTTTGGAAGATAAATTTGGGGTTAGTGCTGCTACTGCTTTTATTCCTTCAGTTTCAGTAAGCGTTGGTTCTGAAACAAAATCAGAAGAAGGTAAAAGTGAATTTGATATTCATCTTGTTAGTTCTGGAGAGAATAAAATCCAGGTAATAAAAATTTTAAGAGAAATTGATCCCAACTTATCGTTGAAAGATGCTAAAGATTTAGTTGATAATCCTCCGCAAAAAATTGCTGAAAAAGTAGAAAAAAGTAAAGCTGAGGAATTCAAGAAAAAATTTGAAGAAGTTGGAGCTAAAGTTGAATTAAAATAAATCAGTTTTTAGATTTTTTAGAAAAAAACACATCCATTATTCTTGTACCAAGCTGGTGTTCCATATTCAAAGTGCCAACTTTCTTTGCTAAACCTTCTAAAGCCGGCCTGACACATAATTTCTTCAAGTTGTTTCCAATCTTGTTTTCTTTTAAGTATTTCTATTCTACCTCTTGGATTCTTAACAGCAAGGTTGACATCTACTGCTAAGCCAAAATTATGATTTGATCTTCCTGGTCTAGCTACTGGTTTGATTCTTCTTCCAGCTTGATATTGTTCATATAATATTTTTTGTTCTTCTATACTTCTGTAACTACTATTTATATAAAGAATATAATTTTTATTTCTATCTTTTGCTTCTTTCCCGGCTTTTTGAAGACGTCGAACCAAGAGATAATGAATTCTCATCTGTTTTTTTGAAAGGACAATACCATTTAGTTCGAGTGATTTTTTTGCTAGGGGAGAACTTGCTTTTACGGTAAAAGGTTTGCCTTTTACTTGCTCTAACAGAACTAGGTCAGTGCCTTTGTTAAAATTTCTAGTAAATGTAGAAGCATCTAATCCAGAGATATTTAAATCTTCTCCCGTAAAAACAGCTTTGATAGCAATAATTGCATCCCTGAAGAAGACCTTAATTTTTGTTCCTATAGATTGTTGACTATCTGGTAAATACTCTTCATCTATTTCTGGTTCCGCTTCCATATCTTCTATCTTTACCTTAACCTTCACCACCGGGATAATCAATTTATTTTCTTGGAATATCTCAGGATTAACTAATTGTAAAATGGAAGGGAAAATAAAAAGAATAATCAATCCTATCAAAGCACTTTTCATCATCTCTTTTCCTCTTCTGCCACCAGGAGAAAAATTAATAGGTGAAGTCTCTAATAAATACTTAATAGCTCCCAACAAAAAATAAAGGAAATCCAAAGCTAAAAAAATAACTAAAATCAAATTATAAAAACTCTGAAGACAAGCAATTAAATTTTCACATCTTGAGATGGAAATTATTTGTGAAGGACTTAATAAATCAAATTTCATTTATTTTTTAAAAAAGTATTCAATTTGTCCTCGGAGGGAATCGAACCCCCAACCTCGTGGTCCGAAGCCACGCGCTCTTCCAATTGAGCTACGAGGACATTTGTAAAAATTTCATGTATTAATTTTAAAACAAGATTGGTATTTTCAAGGGATTCTCCTATTTTTGTTTTTATGGCTTTTTTTGGTTTTATTCTGAACCATTTTTTGCATGTTTCCTTAGGATCTCCTGCGCAACGACAAATTTGTGGTCCTCTACTCCATACTGACCACGCACCAAAACTACCCTTAGAACCCAAAAATTTATCTAAGGCTAATACTATATTAACATCAGGATTTTGTAAAATTTTTACACACTTTAAATACATATTCTTTGCTTCTCTTTTAACTCGACAATTAAAATTCTTTCCTGAAAAAAGTATTTCAGGTTCGCAACTTTCTCCGCGCAAGAGTCGGCTTTTTATATAACTTGTATAATGTGTTACCGTCATATTTATTTGAAACAAACCAATGGAAAAAGGTTCCCCAGTTTGTTTTACTCCACTAGGACCAACGCATCTATCTGTTGTTGATATAGCCTCTGGTCTTCCACCCGATTCTTTATAACATATCAAAGAAAATAGTTTTACTATCGTTTCTATTTGAAGGTCTGAATATCCTCTTGCTTTTAATGGTTTTTCCATTTTTTCTTTAAGATTAGACGGCAAACACTCGTCGTTTATAGGCATAACTCCTCTACCTATTCTGTTCCCACAATCTGAAGGCGTGACATTTTGGTATTCTATTGTATCCTCAGGTATATCAGTTCCTGGTACTTCTCCTTTTGAAAGGTCGTATTTAACTTTTTTTACCTTAACCTTCACCACCGGGATAATCAATTTATTTTCTTGGAATATCTCAGGATTAACTAATTGTAAAATGGAAGGGAAAATAAAAAGAATAATCAATCCTATCAAAGCACTTTTCATCATCTCTTTTCCTCTTCTGCCACCAGGAGAAAAATTAATAGGTGAAGTCTCTAATAAATACTTAATAGCTCCCAACAAAAAATAAAGGAAATCCAAAGCTAAAAAAATAACTAAAATCAAATTATAAAAACTCTGAAGACAAGCAATTAAATTTTCACATCTTGAGATGGAAATTATTTGTGAAGGACTTAATAAATCAAATTTCATTCGTTAATATTTTAAATTTTAATCTACAATTTTTTTCTACTTACTTTTTCATATAAATAAATAAGCCAATAAGAATTTTTAAACCTATAATCTACAGCTGGGCAAAGTTTAACTAAGCTCCCCCCAAAACCTTTTTTAAATTGGGACAAACCATACCAGGGGTGAGAAGAATTTTCTTTCCTAGCTATTCCCCAAAAATTATAAAAATAACATTTTCTTTTTTGAGCTTCTTTTATTATTTCCCATTGCAATTTATAATTTATTGGTTCTTTCACCGGGTAAGAGGCAGAATGATGATAAAAAGCATTTCGATGAGAAAAAATAACAATAGCAGCTGAAACATAATCTACCTCTATCTTGCCTAAAAAAAGTAAAGCTTTATTTCCTTTGTTAAAAATTTCAAATTCTTTAAAAATAAATTCTTTTGAGTAGGGAATAAATTTTTTTCTTCTTGCTAAATCTTCATAAATTTTCCAAAAAATATCTAATTTGCTTTGATCGTTTGTTTTTTCAATTTCTAAAAATGGTTTTTTGAGTGAATCAAGAACTAATTTTTTGTGGCTAGAATTCATTTCTTTGATCATATCTTCATCTTTTTGTATTTTTTTTAACCAAAAATTTTCACTAACAGCATAAGTCGGAGCTAAAATAAAACCGAGTTTTTTAAAGGTTGATATTTTATCATCGCTTTCTATAGGGTTGATTCTTAAAAATTTATATTTGTGATTATATTTCTGCTCTTTTAAAAAATTGATCATTAATTTCAGTGCTTCTTCTAGGTATTGTTCTTTAATTACTGGGCCATGGTGGATTACCAACCCATTTCTTTTGCCCTTGTAGCCGACTAATTGACATATACCAACTAATTCTTTGCTTTCTTTAAGAAAAAAGCCTAATCTCAAAACTTCTCTGCCTAAACTTTTTTCTATTTCTCCGTATTCAAAATCTTGTAAAAAACTGATATATTGATTATCATCTAAAAATTCGTTCCATTTTTCTTTATTGATTGATTTTTCGATTGTTAACATTTTTTATTAGCTATTTTTTATATTATAAAAAAATATACTAAAATGAAATTAGAACCGACACCATCTGGCATCTTCTTTATGGCTATAGAGGAAATATCTATAGCCATTTTTTTATTTTTGCTAAAATAAAATTTATATCTTCTGTTTTTAAGGATGGATATGTTGGTAGATTTATAATTTTTTGGCTTAAATTTTCTGCTCGAGGACATGTTCCTGTCTGATAATCAAATTTTTTTAAATCACAGCACGGCATTAAAATACAAAAATACCAATCGCCTAAATAAATATTTAACTTCTTAAATTTTTGGTAAATTTCGTCTCTACTTTCTATTAAGATAGGATATCTCAAAAATATAGGCTTACTTTCTTGAGGATAATTTAAGGGAAATTTCTCATTAATAATTCTAGCTATTTCTTGTCGGTGTTGATTAAATTTCTCTAATTTTTTTAACTGATTTAAAAGCAAGGGGAAAAGTAATTCCGGATATTTCAAGAAATTATTAATGCTTTTTGCCTCTTTTTCAGGTTTCGAGATCATCTCTAAAGTTAGTTTCAATTTTCTAGTTAATCCTAAAATTTTTTTATAAAAAAAATTATAATTTTCTCTTAGTTGATAAAGTAAAAGACCTGTCCTAACTACTTTTTTGATCTCTGTGTATTCTTTTAACTTTTCATATTCTTTTTTTATTGTTTCAGAAAAATTTTTATTATTAACAATTAAAGCTCCACCGATGATACTAGAAATAACTTTATTTCTATTAAAAGAAAGCAAAGCGAAATCTCCAAAATTGCCTAAATATTTTTCTTCATATTTAGCTCCTAAAGAATGAACCAAATTTTCAATGACCAAAATATTGTTTTCTTGAGCAAAGCTTAAAAGTTCCTTAACTTTTGCCGGAAGACCGAAGGTATTTTGAATAATTAGTACAAATTGAGATGTAGGTTCAATGGATTTATTCCTTGCTTGGTGTATCTGGATATGGTTTGGGCTATTCTTGAATGATCTTTTCAAAGCCGAGAATTTATTTTTTAAATCTTTAAAATCTAGATTATAACTTTCATCTATATCAATATAAATAGGTTTCCAGCCGGCAGACTTTATCGCGTGAGGCACAACAAGACAGGTAAAAGCTTGATTAAAAACAAAACCAGGAGTTTCCTTTTTTAAAATCTTAAGAAGAAAACCTAAAGCATTTCTTGCCGAATCAAAAAAATAAATTTCACTTTCAGGAAAATAAGAACTGATTATTTGCAAGACTTCTTCCTTACTTTTTTTGATAGCTGACTCTGGATAAAAATTTAATTTTTTTATAATTTCAACATCATCCTCTTCAAAATTAGGTACCAGATCAAGATTGATTATTTTGTTCATAGATTAATTTTAACTTTTTCTGGAAATCTGTTAATTATCCAAATTCCTATTTTTTCAAAATTTAAACTGTCAAGAAAAATTTCAAATTCTTTTGGAGAGGTAATTAATAAAAATTTATCATTTTTAACTCCGGTTATTTCTATAAAATCGTTTGAGGTTAGAATTATTTTATCAAAGTGAAGAAACTCTTCTTTTAATTTTTGATAAACCTCTTTTGTCTCTTGTCCAAGTTCAAAAAGACCATTAAAAATAATAATTTTATAATTCAAGTCTAAGTTTTTAAAGTAAGCTAAAGCTGAAAAAACTCCTCGAGGATTAGCATTATAAGAATCATCAAAAATATAAAAATTATTTTTAATTTTAAGTTGTAGAAATCCTTCAGGAAGTTGGATATTCCTTATTTTTTTTTCGTATTTTTTAATATCATCAATAATCGAAATAAAACTTAAAACCCCAACAAGATTTTCGATTTGCATAGGGAAAATTAAATTAGTTTTTAAGGTATATTCTTCTTTAGGAGTTCGGAGTTTAAGTTGGCTTTGGTTTAAATTAGTATTCAAAATTTCAAAACTAAAATGAGTATGTTTTTTATCGAATGCAGGATCAAATTTTCCATAGGTAAATAATTTAATATTTTTATTTTTTATATTAGTGATAATTTTTTTATTTAAATCTTCAAAATATTCATGGTTACTATTTACTAAAAGAATACCCTTTTCCATCCAGGTTAAAATTTCAATCCCTTCACCTACAATAATATTTTTAATATTTCCAAAAAGATAAAGATGTTGTTTGGTAATTCCCGTGATAAAAGCAATATCTGGAGTTATATATTTAGTTGCTAGTTTTATGTTCCCTAAATAATAGGAACCAAATTCAATGATTAAATAATCATAGTTGTTTAAATCAACTGTCGAAAGATATTTCAAAATAGCATATTCGTGATTAATTCTTGGAGGTAAGGATAAAACTTGATAATTCTCTTTTAGAATCTGTGTTAATATTTCCTTTGTTCCTGATTTGCCATAACTTCCACAAATACCTATTATTTTGAGTCCTCTTTTTTTTTGGAAATTAATTTTTCTTGCTACTCTTTTCCCCAAAAGGCAGAGATAAATTTTTTCTCCTCTTTTTAATAACTTAATGACAAAGGTATGGATAGTAAATTGATTAAGCCAGGGCATTAAAGTTGTTACTATCAAGAGATTGTTATTTGATAAACGAAGAAGAACGAAATCTAAAATAAAAACCGAAATTAATATTATTAAAGTTTTAAAAGTAGGTTTAATTTTTTTTATCAATTCAAATCTCAATCCCAAAAGAATCACCACCATTAAAAACAAAAATTGAATTTTTAAAAAATCTAGATTAATCTCTCGAAAATAAATTAAAGATATTAAATAAAAGAGATAGAAAAATATTTCTTTTTTGTTAAAGAGAATGCTACGAAGATAAGTGGGGAAATAAAAATGAGCTAAAGCTTTTCTGTATAAATAATCTTTGATTTGATAAAACCTTAAAACCGAAAGGCCATTAATTAACAAAACAATCAAAGATAAAAGAAAACTAATCATTTTAATTATTCTATCAAATTTTCTAAAATTCTGACGAATTCTTCAGGATTTTCTTTATGAAAACTATGTCCTCCTTCGAAAGTTATCAACTTTGCTTGAGGAATAACTTCCTTCAAGATTTTACCTTGAGTTAGAGGGGTGATATTGTCTTGTTCTCCCCAGAGAAGATATGTTTTAACTTTTAATTTCTTTGCTTTATCTTTCAGATCAATTCTTATGTTTTCAAATGTTTTCTTCAACTTTTCCTCAGCTAAAAAATAATCATAACTTTTGACTATAAATTTATAATAAAACTTTCTTAGGAGATAAGAAATTTTTTGAGGCAAGATTTTTTCAAGGATCTTAAAAATTCTAGCCAACAAGGAAGAGATTTTTGTTTTTAAATTTTTTCTTCTTATAATTGCTGGATTATAGAGAATGAGTGTTTTTATTTTTGAGGGATCTTTTAGAGCATATAACATAGCTAAAGCTCCACCGAAAGAATGTCCTAAAAGAAAAAAATTTTCTAATTTTATTTCTTTTTCTAGATAATTTAAATAATCCTCAAGAGTAAAAGGTTTTTCTAAAGGAATTTCAAATCCCGGAAGATCCAAAAGATAAACATTAAATTTGTTAAAATGAGCTAAAGTTTCATTCCAACTTTCTTTTTTACCCCAGCCATGAATAATTACTAAATTTTCTTTCATTAATTATAATTTTCTTATGAAACTTCAAGATTTAGAAATTCCTTTAAAAGAATTTAAAGGTATAGGAGAAAAAACAGTCTTGAAATTAGAAAAGAATAAAATAAAAACAATTAGAGATCTTCTTTTTTATTTTCCTTATAAATATTTAGACTTAACGGAAATAAAAAAAATTAAAGATATTAAAATTAACGAAACCACTGTTATTTGCGGTAAGTTAAAAAATTTAAAATTTTTCCCTTCGCCGAGAAAAAAACTTTTCTTACTCCAAGGAAGAATTGAAGATGATACAGGAAGTGTCAAGATTGTTTGGTATAATCAACCTTTTTTAGTTAAACAACTAAAAGAAAATGTTTCTCTTTTAGCTCTTGGCAAATTATCTAAAAGTAAATACGGAACTTCTTTTCAGCCATTAAAATTTGAATTATTGACTCCCGGAAATAATTTTAGCCCACAGATAATACCAGTTTATCGAAGCATAGCTAATTTAACCTCAAATTTTTTCGAAAAAATAATAAAAAATATTATGGAACAATACTCTCTTGATCTTTTGGTTGATCCCCTGCCAGAAGAAATAAGATCAGAATTAAACTATCCTTCTTTGTCTGAATCTTTGAGATACATTCATCAACCTCAAGATTTAAAAAAACTGAGTCTAGTTAAAGAAAGATTTGGTTTTGAAGAAATTTTTTATTTAGAAGTTTTGCTTTTATCAGAAAGATATTTTTTACAGAAAAATAAATCTCCTCTTATTAAAGAAGATAAAAAACTAACTCAATATTTTTTAACTAACTTAAAACTTTCTTTAACCCAAGGACAAAAAAAGGTGCTTCAAGATATTTTTGCTGATTTACAAAAAGGAATTCCTATGAATCGTCTTCTTCAAGGAGAAACTGGTTCTGGGAAAACTTTGATTGCTGAAATTATTTCTCTTAATACAGTAGCTCAAGGGTTTCAAGTAATTTTTATGGCTCCCACAGAAATTTTAGCACAACAACACTTCCAAAGATTTCTTAAAGACTTTTCTTCTTTTAATTATGGTTTAGCTTTACTTACTTCTGGAGGCTGTTTTTTAGGGATAAAAGGATTTAGAGCAGAGAAAAAAATCGGAGAAATAAATTATCTCCTTTCTCAAGGAATAATAAAGGTCATTATTGGCACTCATGCTCTTATTGAAAACAACTTAAAGTTTAATAAAGTAGGTTTAGTGATTATTGATGAACAGCAAAGATTTGGAGTGGAGCAAAGAAAGAAAATTTTAGAAAACAGCCAGCAACATTTTTTTCCTCATTTTATTTCCATGACCGCTACTCCAATTCCTCGAAGTTTAGCTTTAGCTTTTTATGGTGATTTAGATTTTTCTTATTTAGAAGAAAAACCCTTTGGCCAAAAACAGATTAAAACTTATCTGGTTTCTTCTGGTAAGGAAATAGTTATGTGGAATTTTGTTAGCAAAGAAATCAAAGAAGGACATCAGATTTTTATCATTTGTCCTCGAGTGGAACAAAAAGAAGATGAAATTAGATCGGTTAAAGAAGAATATGAAAGAGTAAAAAAAATACTTCCTTGGGCTAAAATTGCTATGCTACATGGAAAAATAAAATCTCAAGAAAAAGAAAAAATCTTAAAAAAAATGCAAAAAAATGAAATTAATGTATTAGTTAGTTCGTCAGTAGTAGAGGTTGGTATTGATCTTCCTTTAGCTACTGTAGTTATTATTCAGTCTCCAGAAAGATTTGGCCTCTCCCAACTCTATCAGCTTAAAGGAAGGGTAGGTAGAAGCGTACATGAGGGTTATTGTTTTTTGGTACCTCATAAACTTTCACTTAAATCAAGACTAAGATTAAAATATTTTCTCCAAGCTAAAAATTCCTTAGAACTTTCAGAGTATGATCTTAAATTAAGAGGTGGAGGAGAACTTTTAGGCGAACGTCAATCAGGTATTCCCGATTTAGCCATGAAAATGTTGCCTAATGTAAAAATAATAGAAAAAGCTAAGGCTTTAGCAGAAAAAATTTTTCCTGATTTTCAAAACAAAAAATACCCTTATCTCATTGAAGAAGTAAACAGAAGAAAAAGCTTTTTTATTAATTAACATTTTATTAACAACTAAAAACTTGACAATATAGTTTAAGATAAGTTAAAATTATTAAATAATTATTTTAAATAGTCAAAAATTACTTTTAAAATTTGACATTTTAAAAAATGTTGTTTATAATAAAAAAACTAATTAAAGGTCATAATTAAAAGGTCATAATTAATTTAATTATTACCTTTAGGCGAAAGCCTGAAATTAAAAATGGAAAGAAGAAATAAATTGTTTATTGCTATTTTGTCATTAGCTTTACTTTTAAATGGCGTCGTACCCTTTACCTTTTCCCAAGCACAATCAGGTTGTAATCCAGATGCTTTAAAACCAGTATCCCAAGGTCAAAGAGGTAATGAGGTAAGAAATGTTCAAGAATGCTTGATGGAGGCAGGATATGATATTCCAGCTGGTGCTACTGGTTATTACGGAAAGCAAACAGTAGAAGCTGTTAAAGCTTTTTATGCTGATTGGTATGGTTCTTGGCACGGAAAGAATATTGGTCCTAAAGGAATAGCTACACTTAAGTCATTGATAGCTTCTCTATGGGGAGAGGAGGAAGTAGTTGAAGAAGATCAAACTGGACAACAACAACCAGGAAATCAACCATCGCAACAAACTGATATTGCTGCTATCGTTGCTGCTGTTTTAGCCGCTCTTCAACAATCAGGAGTTATTCCTTCTGTATCTACAACAACTACAGGAACAGCACAGCAAGAAGGATTTTTAGTTGTTGAACAAGATCCTTCTGCTACAGGAGTTACTGTAAGAGAGGGAGAATCAGCTAATGTATTTGGTTTAAGATTCAGAGCTGATAATGGCTCTGTAACAGTAAAATCAATATTCTTAAGATGGACAGGAAGTTCAGCTCCTTATAGAGTTCTTTCTAATTTAGCATTGGTTGATTCTCAAGGAAATGTTCTTTATCAAACAGCTGTTACTCCTTCAACATTCCTTCAAGACTCAAACTTAAACTACTATCTTCCTGTAACAGGTCTTAATGTAAATGTTCCAGTTGGTCAATATACTTCTGTATTCGTAAAAGTAACAGTTGTAAATACATTACCTTCAGGAGTAACTTCTGCAGGATTTGCAGTTAATCAAAATGATGTAAGAGCAGTTGATGGAGTAGGAGTAGATAGATTTGGTCCTGTATCAAATATTTCAGGAACATTTACTCTACAAGCTTCTTTAGCTCAATCAGCAGATTGGGTTGTAGCAAGAAATCCTAATACTCCTAAGGAAGGTTATATATTTGGTGATGTATCTAGTGGTAAAGTAGATAGAGCTAAACTATTAAGCTTTGATCTTACTTCTAAAAATGATAATTTGAGATTAACTTCTGTTGTTGTAACTACAGGTGGATCAAGCAATATGAATATGTCTGCCCTATATCTTAAATATGGTGATCAAACCTTAGATGTAAGATCACCGTCAACTACTGTAACATTCAATGCTGTCCCTGCAAACTTTGTAGTTAATAAAGATCAAACAGTAACATTAGATGTTGTAGCTGATCTTCAAGGTGGTTCAACAACAACTGAAGCTACTACTTCTGTAACAGTTGCTTCAGTAACTGGTCTCAACTCCTTAGGAGGAACAGTTTCTAAATCTGTATCTGTAGCTGGTGATACTCTTCACTATAGAACATTGGGTCCTGAAGTTTCTGGATTTACTGCCAATCCAAGCTATACACCACCATCTCAAACAGCTTCTTCATCCTATAGTGTTGTTATAAGATTCAATGTTACTCCAAGAGGAGGAACAGTCTATATGGGAACAACAACTGCTCCTACATCCTCCTTTGCAGCTGTAGAACTTGAAAAATCAGGTGGTGCTACATCAACCCCAAATGCTGGTGTAACAGTAAAAGTCTATCAAGGCTCAACTGATGTTACTAATAGCTTAACTGTTGGAGGAAGTGGACTTTTCGCTTTATCTGAGAATCAAACCTATACATTTGAAATAACTGCTGCTCAAAATGGCGCTCCAAGTGGTACTGGTTTATATAGATGGGTTGTAAGTAATCTTAAATGGCACGATGGCGCTAGTACCCAAACTGTGACCTGGACATCAAGAGATATGTACACCAGCTACACAAACGTTCAGTAATTGTTGCTAACCTTAGCACCCAGCCCCGCCAGCCAACCTGGCGGGGCTTTTTTATTAGTATATTTCTATGTTAAAATAATTATTGAAATGAAAAATAAAAAATATTCTTAATATAATAATAGAAGAAAGTTCTGATGGTTATTTTATTGCATCTGTTCCTTCATTGCCTGGTTGCCATACTCAAGCTAAATCATTAAAGGAATTAAAAAAAGGATAAAAGAGGCTATTGAACTTTGTTTAGAAATTGCAAAGGAAGATCCTTCTTATAGAGAAAAATTAAAGAATTATCTTATGAACCAAAGTTTGTGGGATTGGAAATTATAGAAGTTTAAATGGTTAAATTATCTACTATTAAAGCAAAAGATATTATTAAAGTTCTTAATAAATTAGGTTTTCAAGAAATCAGACAACATTCAGATGGAAGAACAACCGTTGTTCCATATCATCCAGATGAGGATATAAGCAAACCCCTTTTAAGAGAAATTCTTAAAGATATTAAAATAAGTCCCGAAGAATTTCTTAATGTTTTAAAAAAGAAAATAGTTTAATGTTAAAGAAAAAATATAGGTTAAAAGGAGATGATATTAAAAAAATGTTTGAGGGAAAATTTAAGACATTTAAAGATGAATATTTTAAGGTTTTTTATAGAGATAACAATTTAAATTTTTCTCGTTTTTCAATTAAACCCCAAAATAAAATTTTCAAAAAAGCAGTAGAAAGAAATAAAGTTAAAAGAAGAATCTACAATATTTTAAGAGAAGAGAAAATTTTTGAAAGAATAAAAGGAAAAGATTTTTTAATTTTTCTTCAAAAAAAGGAAGTTTTAGATATGAATTATGAAGAAATGAAAGAAAAAATTTTAAAAATTTTAAAAGAATGAATAGATATTAGATATTTGCGGTGGGGGAGGGATTCGAACCCTCAAGGGCGTAAAGCCCACTGGTTCTCGAGACCAGCGCAATCCCAATTCTGCCACCCCACCAATGTAAATTCACTCCTTCGTTTATTTGCTTTGACAAATTTCAAAATTATTTGAAATAAATTGCTTTTTATTCTTTACGGGATAATAATATTATTTTATAATAAATTTAAATGAATGAGAAAATAGAGTTTTTGAAAAAAGAAGAGTAAAAATTTGATAAATTTGTTAAATTTATTAAAAGAGAAACAAATGAAAAATTTAGTAACAATTAGTAAAAAATTTGTCCAAAGAAAGAGAGAATATTTTGAAAATTATAAAGATTATCTAAAGAAGTTAAAGGAATATGTTAAAGAAATTTTAAATAATGAAAAAGCAAAAGTTTTAGTTTTTGGTTCTATTGTAAACCCATTTCAGCTTCATTTAATAACCCCTGAAGAATTTGAAGGTTGGTATAAAAATTTTATAAAAAATGAATATATCTAAATATAAATATTTGCTTTTAATTTTTTTATTCTTTAACCTAACATTTGCCCAAAGTTTCCCTCTTTTAATTTCAGAAATAATGTACAATCCAGAAGGAAATGATAGCGATCGAGAATGGATTGAAATAGTAAATATAAGTTCTCAAACTTTTAATATTTCGGGAGGTAGAAAAGGCTGGAGAATTAATGATGGTAGCAATCATCTTTTTGAAGAAAGTAGTATTACTCTCAATCCGGGTGAAGTTTTGCTTATAGTTCAAGATAAAAATAAATTTTTACAAGAAAATTCAAACTTTTCAGGAAAATTAATTCAGGCTAATTTTTCTTTGAAAAATGAATTAGGAAGCATTCAAATATATAACGAAAATAAGAATTTAATCACCCAAGCAAATTATTCAAGTTCCTATGGGGGAAATGGAAATGGTTATTCAATAATTTTTCAAGATGTTTGGAAAGAGAATAATCTTAAAGGAGGAACACCGGGAATTTATCCAGAAAGAATAATTTACGAAGAGAAAAAGGAAGAAATAGGGCAAAATCAAAGAGCAACTTCCTCGCAAATCCAAACTCAAAATACAACCTCACAGTCATCTTTATTTTTTACCTCCAACTCTACCACCAATATAGGGACGTCGTACGTCCCTATATATCCCACAGGGAATGAGATAATAGAGCCAAAAACATTAATTATTTCAGAGTTTTTACCCAATGCTGAAAGAAATGATAATGGAAAAGAATTTATTGAAATATACAATTATGGTGATGAAACTGTTAATTTAGAAAATTTTATTCTTCAAGTAGGAAACAAGAAAATAAAACTTCAGGGAAATATTGAGCCAAATGAGTATTTTGTAATTACTAACAAAGATAATAATTTTTCGATAAGAAATTCGGGAGAAACAGTAAAAATTTTATACAAAGAAGAACCAATCTTTGAAATTTCTTATCAAGGAAAAGCTCCAGAAAACGAGAGTTTTTCCAAGTTTTCTTCTGGATGGGCTTGGAGTCTTCCTACTCCAGGAAAAGAAAATCAAAAGATACTTAAAGAAACAAAAGGAAATATTGAAACAAAGGAAGAAAAGAGATACGATCAAATCTTTTTTGAGAATTCTACTTCTTCTTTTTTAGCCCAAACTAATAATAATTTAAATCCAGCGGATAAAACTATTTATTACTTATTATTAGGCTTGATTTTTATTTTTCTTATCACGATAATTGTTGTTTGGAAGCTTTAAATTATATCAAAAATGAAGTTTTTATACTTTTTAACTAAAGAATGATAATTATCTTTTTGTAACTTATTAATTATATTATTAGAAACATCATGTAAAATTTGGGTTTTTAATTTAATTCCCCATATACCTGTTTCTATTCCTCCTACAGAAACAAACTCACCTAAGATTATCTTTTCGCTAATAAGACAAGGTAATAAGTGATTAATTTTTAACGAAGATATACCTAAGATTAAATATGCCAAATAAAGCTTAGACAAATTTGACGGTTCTAAAAAAGAAACCATTTCTTTTAAAATACTGGCCGTAGCTTTAATTTCTAATTCTGTTAAATTTTGGGAAATAATTACTTGATGATACAGATCGTGGAGATTAAGATAAATCAATTGCCATTTTTTTAATTCGTTTTTATCATAATCAACACTAAAGGGATCGATTTTACTAATTATTTTTTCATTATTTTTTATCGCTTCTAAAAATATTTTAGCTTCTTCTTCGGGAATAAAGCGAAGATCTGTTTTTTCTAAAGAATAATCTTTTTCTAATATTTTTTTGATTTCTTGAAGGGCGTTGTTCATTTTTAAGTTAAAGTATAAAAAAGGACTTCCCTTAGGGAAGCCCTTTTTTTCAAAGTATAATTTTTAGCAATAAAAAGGGCTTCCCCTTGATTTAGGGGCCTTAACAATTGTCAAAATGTTAATTTTATTTATCAGTGTTTTCATGATAATCATATTAATATTATAATTTTAAAATTTATAAAAGTCAAGTTTTTGTTTTCCAGCTTAATTTTCGTTTTAATTTTTGATACGAGCTTTCGATAGCTTGAAAAATATTTTTACCCACACCAGAAACTATAATTAAACCTTTTTTAGGTATAGCCAAAATTATTTTTGATTTGTAAAGACCTTTTTTGTATTTTGCTTCTTTATTTTTTGCTAATTCTACCTCAATAAGAGTTTCTTCTTTTGGGAAGTATTTGTTTATTTTAAAAAATTTTTGTTTCAAAAATTGCCTTACTGCATCTATTGGTTTAAGGTTTTTAAAAAAATAAATTATTTTCATTTTTTTGATTATATCTTATTATAATTATATAATTAAAAGTAATGAAAAAAAAATTGAAACTTATTTCACTTATTTTTTGTTTTTTTCTTGGAATAATGGTTTTAGCTCAAAGTAGTGGAGGAGACAACGATAATGTTTTTAAGATTATCAAACAAATAATTTCTTTTATGTTTTCTCTTTTTTTAATGTTAAGTATACCTATTTTGATTTTTTTAGGGATAAAATATATTTCTGGATGGGGTGAGGCTAGAGAGTTAAACAAATTATTATTTTATGTTGTTATCGGCGTAGTAATTCTGGTTTTATCTCTTTTTATTCCTAATTTAATCAAAAACTTTTTTGATAATATTATTGGAGGTCCTAACCCTACAACACCTTAAGACAATGAGGATAGTTTTATTAGGGGGAGGAACAGGAATATCTAATATTTTAACTGGTCTCAAGCAAGATTATGGTAAGAAAATCAAAAAATTGACTGCTATTGTAACTGTTTCTGATTCAGGCGGTAGCTCGGGAACTCTAAAAAAAATTTATGATATCCCAGCGGTGGGGGATATAAGAAACTGTCTTCTTTCTCTTTCTAAAATTGAAAATTATGTTAATCGAGTTATGCAATACAGATTTCAAAAAGGAGATGGTCTCAAAGGTCATCCTTTAGGTAATTTGTTTTTGGTGGCACTGCTGGAAACAGAGGGTGATTTCATTAAAGCAATAAAAAAAGCATCAAAAATTTTAGATATTGAAGGAGAAGTTATGCCTGCAAGTCTTGAAAAAATCGATCTTATAGCAAAATTTGAAAACGGGAAAATTATTAAAGGTGAAGAAAAAATTGTTACCTATGCTAGCCGGTATAAAAAAAGAATAAAAGGTTTAGAAATTTCACCTCGTGTTCCTTTCGTTTCTCCTGAAGTTATTAGGAGAATAAAAAAGGCTGATATGATACTTTTTGGTCCCGGTAGTCTTTTTACTAGCATTTTACCTAATCTACTGATACCTCCAATATTTCAGGCTATTAAGGAAGCTAAAGGTATAAAGGTTCTAATTGTAAACTTACTTACCCAACCAGGGGAAACCGATAGTTATAAAGCTAGCGATCATGTGGTTAGTTTTTTAAATTTTTCTAGATTAAATAAAATTGATGCTCTTGTAATTAACAAAACTAAACCGGATAAAAAATTTGAAAAACAAATAATTGAAGAAGGAAAAAGTTTTGTCGAACCTGATGTTGACAAGATAAAAAAAAACCTAAATAATGTTAAAATCTATTTGAAGGATCTAGCTAATACTAAAGATATTTATTTTAAACACGATCCTATAAAATTAAAAAAGGTCATTTTTGAAATTGCTCAAGATTTTAATATAATTTAATTATGGCTCAGGAAACGAAAAATCTTATTAGATTAAAATGTAAAGATTGTGGTAGTGTAAATTACTATCAATGGAAGAAGAAGACGGCAGAGTATAAACTTAGTTTGAAGAAGTTTTGTAAAAAGTGTAAAAAACACACAGAGCATAAAGAAAGCAGAAAATAAAATGATGAGGGCGGGTAGCTCAGCGGCAGAGCGTCTCGTTTACACCGAGAAGGTCAGAGGTTCAAATCCTCTCCCGCCCAAATTAGAGTGCTATCAATTTACCTCCTTTGGATACTATCAAACCTTTTATTTCTAAAAAGGAAATAATAGTAAGAAGTTCGTTAATTGGTAAATCGGATATTTTTTGTATTTCTTCAAAAGTTGTAGGCTTAGTGGTAATTAACTCATAAATTTTCTTTTCCCTTGGGGTTAAATTTAGATTTTTTATTTTTTGAGGAGCTTTAAAATCAAAAGCTCTTAAAATATCGTCTACTTCAATAACAAGATGGGCGCCTTGTTGAATTAATCTCAGGCTACCTAAGTAATTTTTTTCATAGATACTTCCTGGTACAACAAATATTTCTTTTCCATAATTTAAAGCATATTTTCCCGTAATTAAAGCTCCAGAATCAATCGGTGCTTCAATAATCAAAATTCCGTCAGAAAGACCAGCTACAATTCTATTTCTTAAAGGAAAATGATAAGCCAAAGGGGGAGAAGAAAGAGAGTATTCAGAAATAATAAATCCTTCTGCTTCTAATATTTTTTTTACTAAATTTTTTCTTGGATCTTTCAAGATAACATCCAAGCCGCAACCAATGACAGCACAATTTGGTTTTTTATTTTCTAGTGCTCCCCGATGAGCATATTCATCAATGCCGTAAGCTAAACCACTAATTATTAAAACTCCTAAATTAGCTAACTCAGAAGAGAATTTAAAAGATATTTTTTTACCTATTTCGGTTGCTTTTCTAGTGCCGACGATAGCAATTTTTAAAGGTGAATTTAGATTAATTTTTCCCAAAATAAAAATTCCCAATAGAGGTGGTTTTATTCTTTTTAAAGTTTCAGGAAATTCTTTTTCTTGTCGTAAAATTATTTCTCCCCCTAAGTCTTTAAGTTTTTCATATTCTTTTTCCCAATTCTTTCTAATTTTGAATTCTTTTTCTAATTTTTGAAAAATTTTTTTATAAGATTTATACTTTTTATATAAAGTAAAAATTCTGTTATGCGGAGGTTCAAAATTTGAATTAATTGCCTGAAAATAAATTTTTTCTTCTTCCATGATTCAATTATTTTGGGCCCTTGATTTTATTGGTCTTTTAATTGCTAGGTTAATATTAGGATTATTCCTTTTTAAAGAATTTCTTTCGAAAAAGAATCTTTCATATTTTGAAAAATTAATTAGTTATATTTATTTAATTTTATCAATTTTTCTTATTTTAGGATACTATACTTCTTTTATCTCTATGCTTCTCATTATTGTAGAAATTTTTTTTACGCTAAAAGATTTTTTCTTTGAAAAATTTGATCCCATTAAAGTGGAAACTCGTTTTTTAAGAATTTCTTTAGCTATAGTTTTTATTTTCATTGGACCGGGGCTTATTAGTTTAGATAGAATCTATAATATAAGATTCTAAGGGGTTGACAAATATTTAGGTATTTGTTCTACTTTAATATAGAACACTAAAAACGGAGGTAGAGTATGAAACAAAAAAAGATAACCATATTATTAGTCGGGGTTTTAGTACTGTTTTTTGTCCTGCCATCTCCGACTAAACAAAGACCCAGTCTCGAATCTGGCAACACCAGACTCAAGATTAGGTCTTCTCACCTTTCTCACTCCCAGTTTTCTTTTTCCCTTTCCCGAAAAAAAACCAAGAAAATGGTATATCTTGGTTTATTTACGGTTACGGCCTATAGTCGTAGCCACAGGGAGGGGACCATACGAGGGATAACCGCTACTGGTTTACCGGTAGATAAAGGCGTGGTAGCAGTAGATCCGAAGGTGATACCCCTCGGATCTTTGTTATTAGTAGAAGGTTACGGCTACGCTATAGCCGCAGATACTGGTGGCAAAATCAAAGGAAGAAAAATAGATATATTCTTCCATACAAAGGAAGAATGTTTTGAGTGGGGAGTGAGAAAGAAAAAAGTTTATCTCATTTCTCTGTAACATTGAAGAATTTAAGGAGCAATTTTTATATTGCTCCTTTTTTATTTTTAGAAAAATTTTATATATGTTGATTTTTATAATTTTAATTATCTTGGTATAATAAAATTAAAATATAATAAAAATTATTTTAATCAGCGGCGGTAGTTCAGTTGGTAGAACGTCTCCCTTCCAAGGAGAAAGTCGCGGGTTCAAATCCCGTCCGCCGCTCCCTTATGAGCAACAAATTAATCAACATTCTAATAATAATTTTATTTATAATACCTTTTTCTTTGCTTATTGTTGATACCAGTGTTCTTTTTCCTTATATAACCACCAAAGCTTTGTTTTTTAGAATTTTGGTAACAGTAGGAATTTTTTTGGTTATTTGGCTTTATTTACTAAACCCGGAAACATTACCTAAAAAAAATTTACTCTTTTTGTCTTCTTTAATATTTTTAGGAGTAAATTTAATAGCTGTTTTTTTTAGTGTTAATCCATATCGTTCTTTTTGGGGTAACGCTGAAAGAATGGAAGGATGGTGGTCAATGTTTTTTTACTTTAGTTATTTTTTTCTTCTTTTTACTCTTTTCCAATTTTCGCCTTATAGTAAAAAAATTATTTTATTTTCTTTTTTAATAGTGACTTCAATAATTTCTATAGTAGAAATTACTGAAGGATTGAGAAATAACATTTTAGCTTCAAGGCCCCATGCTACTTTGGGCAATGCTACTTATATTGGTTTTATGAATCTTTTAACTATCTTCTTACTATTGTATTTTTATTTTCAAACAAAGTCTTTTTCTGAAAAGGTAAATTATGTAGGGGTGGGTATTTTAAACTTTCTTTCTATGTTAATTTCACAGACCAGAGGTTCGATTTTAGGCTTACTTTTAGGTATGATAACTTTTATTTTTCTCTATATAATTTTTTTTAAAATAGAACTCAAAAAGAAATTGTTATTTTTTCTTTTATTCTTTTTGTCTTTGTTCGGTTTCTATTTATTGCTGCGAACTGAGATAGTTTTGTCTATACCAGGGTTAAAAAGAATTGCTGAAACAATTCAAAACCCAGTATCTGTTTTCCCCCGTCTTTTTGCTTGGAAAATATTTTTGAATGCTTTTAAAGAAAAACCTTTATTAGGCTGGGGTTTGGAAACATTGCCAGTTGCTTTCTTTTCTTATTTTGATCCTCAGATTTTTTATTACGAGAAAGCCATTTTTGATCGTCCCCATAATAAATTTATCGAAGTTCTAGTTTCTACTGGTTTAATAGGATTTTTTGCTTGGCTTTTCTTTCTTTCTTCTTTTGTTTATTATGTTTTGAAAAATATTAAAGAAAATTTAATTTCTTATTGTTTCTTGTTATCATTTTTGGTTGCTTATTTAGGACAAAACTTTACCTTGTTTGATATGCAGGCTAGTTATCTTTTATTCTTTTTTGGTATTTCTTTAATTGTTCCTAAGGTGAATTACAAAGAAAACACGGATAGGTTTATTCGTCCTTATTTAATTTTAATTGGCGGCATTTGTTTAGTATTTTTAGTTATTCACCTACAGCATTATTACATTGTCAATCGAATTATAGCTTACCTAAGAGAACAAAATCTTGAAAAATCTGGACAACAATTTTTAAGAATTTCAAATATTGCTGGACCTTTTTTGACCGAAGAGGCTTTTATTGCTTCTAATCATTTTTTTGCTAACTTAAATAATATAAAAAATGGAAAAACTTTTGACTATTTTTATCGATTATCAGAAAAAGCGTGGGAGAAAGATAAAACAGACTATAGATTAACAGGGATTTATTTGGGGTACTTAAGAATTATTTTTGATATTGAATCTCAAATGTCTTTAAGTGGTCAAGACACTAAAGAAAAAGCTATTAACATATACAATGATTTGATCTCTAGGTACAAACTTTTTCCAGAAGGCTATATAAATTATGCTAACTTTCTTTTTAGTTTAGGAGAAAAGGAGAAGGCTAAAGAAATTTTAAAGAAAAGCGAAATTATTGCTACAAAATACCCACCATATTATTTTCAATTAGCTAATATTTTTTACAATCAATTAGGAGATTACCAGGAGGCTTATTATTATTTAACCAAATTGAATACTTATAGTTTCAAATTTAATGAGAAAGATTATGAATTGGCTTTGAAAATTTATTTATCTAATGGTGATAAAAAATCTGCTGATAAGTTAATTTATGAATGGAAAAAAATTAGTTCCACTACTTCTACTCAAAAAAAAATCGAAGATATTTTGAATAGTTTTGGCTTTAAAGAAAAATAAAAAATTTGACAAAGAGAAAAAAATATAAAAAAATTTATAACATGACTAAAAGGTTAAAAAATAATAAATTAGAATTTGCCCTTGCTCCTAAGGTACTAGTTAAGCAATTTTTTACCAATAACAAAAATCATCCTTATCAGGAAGTAAAGTGGGTTAGAAGAATGGCAGAAATTCCAGGATCTGGGTTTAAAATAGAGAATGTGGAGTTTCCTGATTTTTACAGTCAAAATGCTGTTAATATAATTGCTTCGAAATATTTCAAGATAAACAAAGGAAAACAGGAATCTTCTTTAAGAGAAATAATTGATAGAGTAGTTAAAACTTTTAAAAAATGGGGTTTGGAACAAGGCTATTTTAACGAAGAATTAGCTAAAATTTACGAAAAGGAACTTACTTATATTATTCTTAATCAATATGCTACCTTTAATTCTCCTGTTTGGTTTAATGTAGGTGTAGAGGGAAGAAAACAACAATGTTCAGCTTGTTTTATTCTCGAAGTAGATGATACCATGGAGTCTATTTTGGAATGGATCAAAACAGAAGGATTAATTTTTAAAGGAGGTTCAGGTTCAGGAGTAAATCTTTCTAAACTAAGAGCTAAAGGTGAACCTCTTTCTGCAGGAGGTTATTCTTCAGGAGTAATTTCTTTTATGAAAGCAGCTGATGCTGTGGCTGGGAGTATAAAAAGTGGAGGCACAACAAGAAGAGCTGCCAAAATGGTAATTTTAAATGCTGATCACCCCGAGATTCTTGATTTTATAAGAATAAAAGCTGAAGAAGAAAATAAAATCAGAGCTTTTATGGAGGCAGGATACGATATGACTGATCTTAACAATCCTTTGTGGCAAAATATTTTTTTTCAAAATGCTAATAACTCAGTAAGAATACCAGATGATCTTATGGAAGCAGCTTTAAGCGATAGAGAGTGGAAAACTTATTATCGAACTAACGGAAAATTAGCTCAAACCTATAAAGCTAAAGATATTTTGTGGGAGATCGCTAAAGCTGCTTGGGAATGTGGAGATCCAGGGGTTCAATTTGATGATCTTATTCAAAAATGGCATACCTGTAAAAACTCAGGTAAGATAGAAGCTACCAATCCTTGTAGTGAATATCTTTTTCTTAATAATACTTCCTGTAATTTAGCTTCCATTAATCTTTTGAAGTTTTTGAAAGAAGATGGTTCATTTGACGTCCCTGCCTTTTTACATACAGTAGACATTATTTTTCTTTCTCAGGATATTTTAATATCTAAGGCTGATTATCCAGTAGAAAAGATAGGAGAAGAGACTAAAAAATATAGAACCATAGGATTAGGTTATACTAATCTTGGTTCCTTGATAATGTCTTTAGGTCTTCCCTATGATTCAGATAAAGCTAGGGATATAGCTGCTTCTATTACAGCTTTAATGACTGGTGAAGCTTATAGACTTTCTTCTTTGATAGCAGAAAAACTTGGTCCTTTTCCTGAATATACTAAAAATGAAGAATCAATGCTTGAAGTGATGGAAATGCATAAAAAACATCTTAATAAGATAAGCGATAACGATTTCAATAAAGAAATTTTAGTTGAAGCAAAACAAATATGGAGCGAAGCAATTGAAAACGGAAAGAATTATGGATTTAGAAATGCTCAAGCTACTGTTTTAGCACCAACTGGCACTATTTCTTTTATGCTTGATGCTGATACTACAGGTATTGAGCCAGATTTTGCTTTAGTAAAAATGAAACAACTAGTTGGAGGAGGATGGATGAAGATAGTTAATAACACTGTTCCGATAGCTTTAAAAAGATTAGGCTATTCAGAAAAAGAAATAGAAGAAATATTACAACACTTAGAAGAATCTCAAAATATTGAAACTGCCCCTTACATAAAACAAGAACATTTAGCTGTGTTTGATTGTGCCATAAAACCTCCAGGAGGACATCGCTCTATTCATTATTTGGGTCATGTAAAAATGGTAGCAGCTGTTCAACCTTTTATTTCCGGAGGAATTTCAAAAACATTTAATATGCCAAACGAAACGAGTATAGAGGAAATTTACCAAGTTTACTTTACTGCCTGGAAATTGGGAATAAAATGTTTTGCTGTTTATCGAGATGGTTCCAAAGCAACCCAAGCATTATATAATGCTAAAAAAGAAAAAGATAAAAAACCAGAAATTATAAGAAAAAGATTACCAATTGTAAGACAGTCAGAAACACATAAATTTTCTGTTTCTGGACATGAAGGTTATTTAACCTATGGAATGTTTGATGACAACACACTAGGAGAGATATTTATCAAAATGTCTAAGCAAGGAAGTACTTTAGCTGGGTTATTAGATGCATTTGCTATTTCGATTTCTCTTGCTTTACAGTATGGTGTGCCACTTAAAGAATTAGCTTCTAAGTTTATATATATGAGGTTTGAACCTATGGGTGTGACTAATAATCAAGAAATTCCAATAGCTAGTTCTATAATTGATTATATTTTTAGATATTTGTCTTATAGGTTTTTACCTCCGGAAGAATTAAAAGAACTTGGTTTAGAGATTAAGGAAGATATAATTTTAAGAGAACATAAACAACTTTTTGATGTTACAGGAGAAGAAAAAGATAATTTGCCAAAAGAAGAATTATCTGGTCCTCCGTGCAAATATTGTGGTGGTATGACCAAAAGAACAGGTAATTGCTATACTTGTATGGAATGTGGCGAAAGTTCTGGCGGTTGTGGTTAATTTAAATTTATTATCAGAGTTTTTTCTTTAAGATCTGCTAAAAAAATATTTTTAGATACCAGAATTTCTCTAATTTTATCTGCTTGAGAAAATTTTTTTGATTTTCTAAGTATTTCTCTTTTTTTAATTAGATTTAGGTTATTTTTATTTATTTTTTGCCAGGGAAAAAGAAAAACAAAAACTTTATCTATTTTTTTCAGAAAATTTAAAACTTCTTTTTTAATTTCTTTAGTTAAATATCCTCCCTGTAAAATTTTTTCTAAATGATTGAGCATAACAAAGATATAGCTTATGGCTAACGGTGAATTAAAATCATTTTTTAGAGCAGAGATAATTTTCTCAGAATATTTATCTAGATTAAAAGATATTTTTTTTCTTGTTTTTTATATATGATGAAGATTGTAAATATTTAATTTTGGCTATTTTTTCATTAAGACTAAAAAAGCTGTTTTTAGCTTCATCGATTTTTTCTTTATTGAAATCAATAGAACTTCGATAATGATGATTAAGAACAAAAAACCTTAAAAATCGAGGAGTGTTATTTTTTAAAAAATCTCTTAGCTCAATATAATTTTCCAATGATTTAGACATTTTTTCTCCATTAATATACAAAAGTCCTGAATGAAGATAGAAATTTACGAATTTTTTATCCCAAGCAGCCTCTGATTGAGCAATTTCATTTTCATGATGAGGAAATTTAAGATCTAAAGCACCTCCATGAAGATCGAAGGGGATACCTAAATACTTTGCTGACATAGCAGAGCATTCTATATGCCATCCAGGACGTCCTTTTCCCCAAGGAGAGTCAAAAAGCCACTCATCATTTTCTTTTTTCCAAAGAGCAAAATCTCCTACTTCTTCCTTTTCATATTTATCTGATTTTATTCTTGTTCCTGTTATTTCTTTTTTGATGTTTATTTTCGAAAGCTTACCATAATTTTTAAATTTGTTTATTCTAAAGTAGACACCGTCATCAGCAGAATAAGCATAATCTTTTTTGATTAAAATTTTAATTAAATCAATTATTTCTTTTAAATGTTGGCTGACTTTTGGATAACAAAATGCTTTTTTTATTTTGATAGATTGTAAATCTTTGTAAAACTCTTTTTCATATTTTTTTGATAAAGTTATAGGAGAAATGTTTAATTCTCTTGATTTTTTTAGAATGTCATCATGGATGTCAGTGATATTCATAATAAATTTAACCTTATAACCAAAAAATTCTAGAGCTCTTCTGATGAAATCAAACCTAAGATAAGTAGTAGCATGACCTAAATGACTTGGACCATAGACAGTAGGTCCGCAAACATATATTCTTACTAAATTATTTTTTAATGGTTTAAATATCTCCTTTCTGCCTGAAAAAGAATTATATATTTTTATTCTTGTCATGATAAAATTATTATAAATATTATAAATCTTAATTTTCGTTTGTTTTAAATTCATTACATAAAACAAAAGTATAAAGTTTTGTTAAAAATGAATAAATCTCGCCTTCGCTTCTTCACCTTCATCGAACTTTTAATTGTCCTCTCTATTATTGGTATTTTAGCAGGAGTTTTAGTTATTATTCTTAAACCACAAGAAATCTTTGCTAAACTGAGAGATACAAAGAGAATTTCAGATA
>JBBINE010000006.1:0-1834 GCA_037444025.1 bacterium
CAATCAGTGACAATTAGTTTAAAGACAAGGAAAGTAAGGTGAGAGAAGATTATTTGTTTATTATTTATTGACTTAATAATTGATTTATTTTATTTCTAGTATTTTTATCTAATATTCCTGTTTTCTTAAGTTTGTATTTTTCTTGGAATTTTATCAAAGCTTGTCTCGTAGCTAAACCGAATGTTCCCGTTACTTTTTTCTGTAGATAAATTGCTTTTCCTTTATATTTTTCTGTTCCTAAAAATATTTGCAGGTATTTAACTTCTGTGCCTTTAGAACCTAATTTAAGGGTTTTAGTGAATTTGAAATTAGGAGGGATGCCAGGGATTTTAGAAGCAACTATAGGTACCGAAGAAATTATTCTTATTTTTTCTTTTTGAGATAAAATTTCATTTAATTTTTTAAGGGTTTCTTTATCAGCTTTTCCTGTCTGCTTCAATCCGAATTTTCTCTGAAATTTTATAATAGCTAATCTAACTTTTTCATCAAAAATTCCACTTATCCCCCCGCTGTAAACTCCTACTTCCTTCAATAAACGTTGTATAAATCCAACTTGTAAACCCTTACTTCCTTTTTTAAATTCTACTTTATTTTCATTAAATCTAAAACTAACTGGAATTCTTCTTAGGTTCTTAGACCTATATCGCCAAATTTCTTTTGCTTGTTCTGAAACTATTGCTTGACTTTCTTCACTTTTTTGTTCTAGGATAGGTGTAGACGTAGAAGTAGTTGATGATTCAACAGTAGTTGTACTTCTACTAAAGCCACCACCTCCTCCAAAACTAGTACCTGCACTACCTCCGGTACCACCCCCACCACCTCCTCCTCCTCCTGAACCAGGACCAGGAGTTGAAGTAGGAATAGTTGAAGTAGGAATAGAGGAAGTAGAAAATACATTACGAGCATAAAAACTTATTTTATAAGGAGATGAGGTACCTTCATTTAATAAAGCTAAAATATAATTGTTATAATCCTCCAAAGAAAATGTAAATGACTTTAGCGTTGAAGTAGAATTTATTATAGGTACGGAATTAGTAAAATTATTATCATTCATACCTTTGGAGGAATAATTAATTGTTTCATTTTTTTTCCAGAACACATGTACTTTCCTCCATTTATCTATTGAAGCACTAATAAAGTTTCCGTTAGAATAAGAGCTATCTTCTAAAACTAAAATAGAATAATCACAAAAATAGGCTAAATTAGAAGGACAAGATCTATAGGTAATTTTTCCACCACGATAACCATTTTCGGTAGATTTATACACTAAATAAACATTATCAGATGTATCTTTTAAAACATGAACCGGTTGTGTCCAAAGACTATCATAAGAACTTCTACCTGCAGCAAGCATTGAATCGGCAACAACCTTTTCATACTTAACAAAATTGGTAGAATTTTCATTACCAGCTTTTAAAAAATAACCACCTATGTATAATGTATCATTGACTGATTTAATAGAGTATACTGTACTGTTAAAACCAGTTATTGAACCATTGTTATCTAATTGATAAATGTTAGAACCATCGGTTCTTAATATATTGGGAATATAATAAGTAGAGCCATTAGCATTAAAAACAATGGAAAATTTACCACCTACGAAAATTTCAGTTTTTAAAACCTGGAAGGTATACACGGGACCATTAGTTCCTATAGTTTTACTCCAACTGCTTCCGTTCCATTTTGCAATGTTGTTAGCTGAAGTACCACCGGCTGAAGAGAAATCACCTCCAACATAAAGGTCATTTCCCACCGCTGTTAGAGCATAAACAGGACCATCAACTCCACTGCCTAAGGAACTCCAACTGCTTCCGTTCCATTTTGCAATATTATT
>JBBINE010000006.1:1934-40935 GCA_037444025.1 bacterium
TGAATTAAAAATACCAGCTACATACAAAGAATTGTTATACAAAGTCATTGCATAAACGGTACCATTAATATCAAAAGAATTGAAAACAAACCAGTTATACTTAAGAGAATTATCTAAATGCCTCCATTTGTTGTTTTCGTAAATGTAAGTATTTATACTGTTAGCTCCAATAGCTAAAAACATTTTTTGGTTACTTAAAGGAACGAGGGAAACATTAGCTATCATTTTCATTTTTATATCTACGGGCATAGGCGATTGCCAATTCGTTATATCATAAGGATTTACAGATCTAACAGTATAAACTTGATAATTATACCTCGTACCTATTTGTCTAATAGCTCCTAACCAAATATTGTTAGCAGAGTCAAAAGTAAGAAAAGGTCTAGAATAGTAACTATAAGAATCTTTCTCTAAAGCAAAATAACTATCACTCCAGGAAATTTCAAAAAGAGAAGTAGTTGTGGTAGTAGTTGTAGTAGTTGTAGTGTAGTCTAAAGAATTGATATGTACTTCTCCCTTTAAAACACAAATATTGCCTGTACAATTTGTAGCTAAGAAGATATTAAAAACTCCATCGATTTCTTTATAACTAACAAAAAAATCATCTGTATTAAATTGCACTGAACCAGCGGGAGTCCAATTTCTTCCATTAGAGGAATAGCTGTATTCAATAAAATTATTTTTTCTGTAAAAAGACCAGTAGATTGAGTTGATGGAATCAAAAATAACTTTTTGTTGAAAAGGAGAACCAATATTACTTGAAGCCGAAGAAGTAGATATTAAAGAAACGGGGATATCTTCTGTGGATTGATTTTGAGCACGAACTATATTATTTATCACGAAAAAAAAGAAAACAAAAAAAATTATTGATAAAAAGTATATATTTTTTTTATAATAACCTTCCATTTTTAAATTAAAATGATTTATTTATTATTAACATTATACCAAAATATTTTTAAAAATAAAATCTGTCAACCACAGATCATCAAAAAACAGGTGATCCTTGTGGTGTTTAACTTTGACATGCCGTTTCTCCTTTTTCATCTTTTTTATATATATTTAAAACATCCTCGTCGGAAATAGCTTTGTTATAAAGACGAAATTCATCAATTTTACCTTGAAAATAAAAGTTTGTTCCTGTCCTTATTCCCATATAGACATCATTATTGCTAGCTAAAGGTATATCCACAAAATCATCAAAACCAATAAAATTACCATTAAGATAAAATCTGATTCTTTTATCTGAAATATTTCTGCTAATAACTATATAATTCCAATTATTTTCTTGAGCTCTCATGTTAGAAGGTTCCTGGATCTCTTCCCAACTTCCATCTCCATGATAAAAAGATATTTTTCCATCAGTTTCCATTATCACTTCGTACTCATTGTTATAGTGTTTAAATATTATCGATTGTCTACCTTTTGATAAATTAGTAGGACAAAGCCAAAAGGAAACAGTTAAATCTCTATCAATTTTTAAGGATGTAGTATTGGGAAATAAAACATAATCATCACTACCATCAAAAGCCAAAGCACTTGCTACCCTTCCTGCTACCCAACCAGAAGTTGTAGTCCAGTTGAAATTGTTAAGTGTTCCATTGTTTCTATATCCTGAAAGATCATAAGCTAAAGTTCCTGTTACTGTATCAAAAGACCAATAAGCTACTAATCCACTTTGAGGCGAAGGAAAATTAAGATAGTTACCTATCTCATAAAGAGTTGGTTCAAAACCACCATCAGTTATCATTCTAGACGATAAAGCTCGACTTTCAAGTCGAGCTGTTATTTTGTATTTATTTCCTTTTACTTGGTAGGCATAAAAATAATCTTGATTATTAGAAGGATCAAGGGGTAAAATACTTAAGCTTAAAAATTTAGCGGAAAAAAAATTTATTGGAATCCAACCACTACCATCAATACTACTTGGAGTAGCCACACATCTATAAACAAAAGGAAAAAAAATTTTAGGTAAATTATAACTACCACAAGTTGAACTTGAATCCGGAAGAGAAAGATAGATAGTATTTTCATTACCAAGAGCTAATTCGGGGTTGTCTAGTAGGAATGTTTTTAAAGCTGTGTCTAAAACTTGCAAATCATTTAATCTACGGTTATCCCTAACTCTTTTATAAAGTTCAACATTGTTCCAAGTATAAAAAAATAAAGAAAAAGAAAAGCCTAAAATTATCAAAACCACTAAAATTTCTACTAATGTCAGTCCTTTTTTACAAGAATAGGTGTTTAAAATCATTAACAAGAGAGTAAATAATTCCTGACAAAAAAATTAAAGATAAGATAACTACTAAAGAAGAAGGAATTTTGAAATAAGTTTTTTCCTTTAGTTTTAAATAAATAAGAGAAATAACAAGAAGATTAAAAGCTAAAAAAAATTCACTAATAAAGCCTATAAGCGCAACTAAACGAGAAGGGTTTAAAAATATTAAAAGAAAAACGGAAAGAGCAATTAAAATATTAGCAGCCCTTGGTGATAATTGGTAATCATGAATGAGTCCTCTTTTAAGGTAAAAGCAAAAATCTACAAAAACCATATTCAAACTAGCCATGATAATAATTAAAAGAGTTAAAAATTTAGGAAGATAGGGATACAAACTTTCTATTGATTCTTCGCTTACCTCAAAACCTAAAAAACCTACTATAGCTAGAACGTAGAATAGATAAAGAAAAGTAATAGTTAAGAGGGACCAAAAGTTTATCTTAAAGTACAAACTTTTATTTTTACCTACAAGATCATAAACTAAAGCCATCGAAGAAATGCCTGAAAAAGCAAAAAGAAGAACCCCATAAGGTAAAAAAGGTTCTTGGAAATTGTTTAAAGCTAAAAAAATATTGTTTATCTCAAAATAAGGCAAAAGAAATAGAGCAATAGATAAAAAAAGAAACAATATACCCAAACTTAAAGTACTTTCCATTCGAGTAAACAAAGAAAATTCTTTAAAGATAAAATAAATGTTAAAAAGAGCAAAAAATAACTTGAACCAAAAAGAATTTATTCCAGGAAAAACTAATGACCAAAATTTAGCAAAGGCAATAAAATAAACCAAAAAAACTCCCAGCATACCAAAATAATCAAAAAACCAAACTAGGTGTTTAAAAGCAGGATGTAAGTATTTAGCAGTTAATCCGGGTAAATTATGTTTACTTTCTGATCTAAATAAAATCTCTCCCAAAAGAAGATGAAGGATAAGAAAAGAAAAAAACCAAAAAAATAACCAGAAAAGAAAAAAATAACCACTTTGAGAAAAAGTATAAGGTAATACAAATATCCCTAAACCTATAATAGTGCTGATAATAATAAAATAAGCTTTAAGACTATTGCTTATGATCATCTCCTCTAATTATTTTTTCTATATAAGTTAAACCCCATAAAATAAAAACCGTCAAAACAGAAACCAAAAAACCTTCGAGATAAAAACCTACGCCAATAGAAGCTCCAATCGCAGTTGTTACCCAAAGAGCTGCAGCTGTAGTAAGACCAATAATTCTCTCTTTATCCAAAAAAATAAGTCCTGCGCCTAAAAAACCAATTCCTACTACGATATTAGCTAAAACTCTTGTAGGATTATTTGCTTCCAAAGAAACACCTAAATAAGAAAAAAGAGCTGCCCCTAAAGAAACTAAAGCAAAAGTTCTTAAACCTGCTTGTTTTTTAAACAAACTTCTTTCTGCTCCAATAAGCATTCCCAACACAGCGGCTAAAAATAGTCTATAGATTATTTCCGTAGAAATCATCTTCTTGAATTAATTTTATCATCTTATCTACTAATTTTATAGGATCTGAATCCCAAATTATTTTGCCGTGATCTTTTCTTGCTTCTTTAACAATATCTTCCATGAATTTTTCTTCACCTCCAGAACCAACCAAAATACCCATTGGTTTTTTCTCTTCAAAAGCAATAATAAATTCATTTAAAGTACCCGTTCTACCGCAAATAAAAATAACCCCGTCTCCTGATCTAACTAAAATTAAGTTTCTACCTGAGTGACCCAAAGCAGTAAAGAATATATAATGATGATAATCGAAAGGAAGCTCAAATACTTCCTTGTGTTCTCTGGGATCTTTAGCAGGAGAAAATCCCAAAACCATTCCTCCATTTTCATAAGCACTTTGAGCAACTAAATGAGGAATTCCCGTAGTAGCGCCAGTCAAAGTAACCACTCCTTTTTCGGCTAGTCTTTTCCCTATTTGAAAAGATAATTCTTCTATCTTGGGACAACAATTTTCTAAAACAGCTGAACCAGAAATACTTATTTTTATTTTTTTCTCAGTTGTCATAATTAAAACATTATTAGTAAAATTATAAAAAATTATTTATAGAATAAATAATTCAAAATATAATCTCTTTCATTTTTAAATTTTTTCTTTCTTCTTAAAACAACATTTTGTTTTTTGCTTAAGTTATGACATACCCCTGATATTCTTCTTAGAATTTTTCCTTTTTTAGTAATCTTAAATCTTTTTTTGATAGCGTCTTTTATTTTAGTCATTTTAAAAAAATAATAGTGTTACTTTTTAGCTAACAATATTTGTAAAAAGTTAGGCATTTTTTTAATTGGACTAACTATTTTATAAGGAATATCTATTAACTGAAGAAAATTATTAAATTTTTCTTCGGCCATATCTGTAAAAAATTTCTCTCGACCTTTCAAAACCAACTTCACAATTAGTTGATGACCTTCTTCTAAAAATTTCTTAGATATTTCTGCTTTTCTTTTTAAATCAAAAACAGCTTCGTTCAGACTAATTCTAATCTCCTTAGTTTCTTTAACTTTCTTTCGCGATTCTCTTTTTTTCTTTTCTTGTTGATAAAGAAAAAAACTATAATTGCCGAGCTTCACAACAGGGGGCTGAGCTTTTTCATTAACCATTATCAAATCCTTTTTTTCCTCGTCGGCTAATTCTTTAGCTTTACTTAAAGTCATCACTCCGATCTGCTTACCATCAGTTCCTATAACTCTAATCTTGCTTGGATTTAATTTTGTTATTTTTGGATCTATCAGTTTCAAGTATAATAATTATACCATGTTTATCTTAGGAATAGAAACAACATGCGATGAAACAGGTATAGGTTTAATAGAATTTAAAAATTCAGAGGAATTAAAAATACATAACAATGAATTGGCTTCTCAAGTAAAGATTCACCAACAGTACGGCGGAGTTGTTCCTCTCTTAGCTGCCCGAGAACATGAAAAAAACCTTCCTTACCTTTTAAAAAATATAGAAAAAAAATTTGATTTAAGAAAAATAGATTATCTTGCTTTTTCTGTAGGACCTGGACTTTTACCAGCATTAATCAGTGGTAAAAATTTTGTTAAAAGTTTAGCTCAAAAAATAAATAAAAAAATTATTCCCGTAGACCATTTAAGGGCTCATCTGTATTCAATTTTAATTAAAAATCAGATTGGGAAATGGCAAAAAATTAGAAAAATACCTTTTCCCGCCATTGGCTTAATAGTTTCTGGAGGACATACTAACCTTTATCTCATGCATAACTTTGAAAACAAAAAACTATTAGGAAAAACTTTAGATGATGCCGTAGGCGAAATTTTAGATAAATGTGCTCGCTTTTTATCATTACCTTATCCTGGAGGCCCTCAAATTGAAAAATATGCTAAAAGAGGAAATTATTACTTTTCCCTACCTAAACCTTTAATTAATCATAGAGGTTATGATTTTAGTTTCTCTGGATTGAAATCTGCTTTTATAGATCTTGTCACTGAAATTATAAAATATCAAAATATAACACATATTCGTGGTAAAGAGAAACTTATTTCTGATTTAGCTTATTCTTTACAAAAAACAGCTTTTGAGGTTCTGATTAGTAAAACCAAAAAAGCCATTGATGAATTCCAAATAAAAAGTATTATAGTAAGCGGTGGAGTAGCGGCCAATCAAACTCTTAAAAAAATGTTTCGTTTTTATTTCCCTTATCAAAAAATATTTTTTCCCGAAAGATCTTTAGCTACTGATAATGGTCTTAATATTGCTCTTGCCGGTTATTTCATAAAAGCAAAAGCCGTAGATAAAACGAAATTAGAAGTCTATGACCATTTATAGATGATGAAATTTCCTTTTTTATTTTAGAAAAAAATTTTATTACCAGTTAGCATAAAATCGAGTTCCAGTCGTTGTAGGCAGGAGATTTTTATTGGGACCAACTTCATACAGAACACTAAAATCTCCTCCATCGTTAGCACCAGCATTGTTACTTTCTAATCTAGCATTTAATTCATAACTAAAGTCGGTTTTACAAGTATAAGTGTAGTAATATGAAGGATTTTCAGTGTTAGAAGGATCAAGAGGAAGAGCGGGTAAATTTATCAAAGCCACTGAAGAAAAATTAATTGGAAGCCAACCTGTACCATTAACAGCTCTTGAAGTAGTTCCTTGAGCTTCAAAAGCTCCTGATGGACCAGATGGAGCTGAACCATTACCGAGACTATAAGCAATAGAAGCAAAAATAGTATCAGTAGCTGATCCTCCTACACATTTAGTATTAGTAGCTCCGTCTAAAATAAGAGTTTTAGTAGGGTCCATACTTGTTTCAGAAATATAGGCATCAAGAGCTTGGGATAAATTTCTTAAATCTCCCATTCTTTGAGTATCTCGACCTCTTTTAAAAATTTCCGCTGGTTTTATAATTACAATTAAAACTCCAGCCAAAACACCTATAATAGCCAATACGACTAATAGTTCAATTAAGGTAAAACCTTTTGTTTTCATCTCTTTTTTTTATTTTAATTTTGACCTCAAGTAAAATACCTCAAGTAAAATTTATACTTAAGATTAAATTATATTAAAAATTTTATTTTAAAAAATAAAAAATGTCAATTTTTTTAAGATAATTTCACAATGGAAAGAGAAAAAATTATTTTTATTACTGGTCCAACTTCATCGGGAAAATCAGACTTAAGTTTATTTATAGCTCAAAAAATAAAGGGAGAAATAATTAATGCTGATTCTAGACAAGTTTATCGTTTTTTAGATCATGGAAGTGGAAAAATTTCTAAAAAAGAACAAAAATTAATACCTCATCATCTTTTAAATGTTGCTCATCCCAAAAAAAATTATTCTTTAGTTAGATGGCTTAAAGATTGTGAAAAAGCAATTAAAAAAATAATAAAGAAAAACAAAAAAGTTATTATTTGCGGTGGAACTGTTTTATATTTAAAAGCATTACAAGAAGGTTGGATTTTGCCTAAAGTAAAACCTGATTATAAATTAAGAAAAAAATTAGAAAAGGAATCCTTAAAAAAATTAAAAAAACTTATAAATAAAATTGACCCTCAAAGAGCTAAAACAATTGATCTTAAAAATAAAAGAAGAATAATAAGAGCTCTAGAAATAGCTTATCAACTAAAAAAAGTTCCACCTTTGATAAAAAAACCAAAATACGAACTCTTGGTCATAACACCTTATGATGTTTTTACTCAGAACCCACGAAAACAAGCCGAATTATTTAAAAAAATAAGACAAAGATTAGAATTAAGAATAAGACCTATTTTAAGAGAAATTAAAAACCTCAGAAAAATTGGTCTTTCGTGGAAAAGAATAATAAATTTTGGCCTAGAATATAAATGGTTGGGAAGTTATTTATTAGCTAAAGAAAAGAAAGAAAGCAAAGTTTCTTTATCTTTTTATTTAGAAAAGTGCTATCTTGATACGGTTCGCTTTGCTAAAAGACAAATAAGAGAACTCAGAAAAATAAAAAACCTGATCTATGTCAAAAATTACAGCGAAGCTTTAAAAAAGATAAAATCGTTTTTAGATCAGAGTGGATAAGTTTAAGAAATTTTAATTTTGATTTTTTATTTTCTATAATATAATTAAAATTAATGAAAATTCTAATGGTAGGGTGGGAACTACCTCCCTTTAATAGTGGAGGATTAGGAGTAGCCTGTTTTCATTTGGCGAAAGAGCTAAGTAAAAAAATTGATTTAACTTTTACCCTACCTTCAAAACTACCAATTACCTCAGTACCTTTTAAAGTAATCTTTGCTAGCAATTATTTTAAAAAAAATTTAGGCTACATAGAAGCTAAATATTTTTTTAATGACTCTACCTATGAATTGGTTTTTTCTTACGGAGAAAGAATTTTAGCAGTTTATCGAGAAAAACCAGATATAGTTCATGGTCATGATTGGCTTTCTCTTCCAGCTACCTTTTTCTTAAAAGAATATTTTAATGTTCCCGCTTTACTCCATGTTCATTCAACAGAAATTGAAAGAACGGGTAATAGTCCTAATCCGATAATTTTTGATATAGAAATAAATTATTTTCAAAAAGTTGATTATTTACTGCCTGTCAGTGATCTAACTAAAGAAATATTAATTAAAATTTATCATATTCCCGAAAATAAAATTTTTACTCTTCCTAATGGCTTCGAATGGGGAGAAAATCCATCTCGCTTACCTTCTTATTTAATCAACTTAAAAAAAGAAGGTTGGCAGATAGTTCTGTTCGTTGGTAGACTAGTTTTACAAAAAGGACCAGACTATCTGTTACAAACGATACCTTGGGTTAAAAAAGTTATGCCTAAAACTAAATTTATCTTTGTTGGTTCTGGAGATATGTTTCCTTATTTAATTAAACTTGCTAATGAGTTAGCTGTTCAAGAAAATGTAATATTTACCAATTTTTTAAGAAATAAGGAGTTATGGGGAATTTATCAAATCTCAGATGTTTTGGTTGTTCCTTCGGTTGCTGATCCATTTGGTTTAGTTCCTTTAGAAGGAGTAAACCAAAATATACCAGTAATCATTTCTAAGACCACTGGAGTTGGTTGCTATTTGAATCATATCTTAAAATTTGATTTTTGGGATATTAAAGAAATGGCCAATAAGATCATAGGCATTTTGAAATATAAAAATTTAAAAAATTGTTATCTATGGAACTTAAGAAGTGAAGCTCAATTAAAATTTGATTGGTCTAAAACTGCAAATAACTTATGTGATTTTTATCAAAAAATATTTTTCTCATAAAAAAGAAAAAAGATGCCTTCAGTAGTTTTTTATTTCAAAATCCACCAACCATTTCGTCTTAGACATTATACTGTTTTTGATATAAATAAATCGAACGATTATTTCGATGAGGAAAGAAATAAATTTTATCTTGACCGTGTTACCCATAAATGTTATATACCTACCTTAAAAATAATAAAAGAGTTAATCAATGAAACCCGGGGAAAGTTTAAAGTTAGTTTTGGTATTACAGGAACTCTCATTGAGCAATTAGCTAAATGGTACCCTGAAGTTTTAGATCTTTTCAAAGAGTTATCTAAAACTGGTTCAGTTGAATTTGTAGGTGAAACATATTATCATTCTCTCGCTTCTCTTTATTCATTTAATGATTTCAAAGAACAGGTAATTAAACATCGACAACTTATCAAAAAATTATTCAATCAAGAATCAAAAGTTTTTGCCAATACTGAATTAGTCTATTTCGATGATTTAACCAAAGTAGTAAAAGAACTGGGATTTGAAGGAATTTTAACTGAAGGTGTTCCTTGGATATTAGGATGGAGGAATGCTAATTTTATCTATAGTGATCCATATAACTATTTAAAAATATTACTTAGAAATTTTCAATTGGCTGACGATGTTAGTTTTAGATTTTCAGCTAAATGGTGGGAAGGTTGGCCTTTAACCGCAGATAAATTTGCTCACTGGCTTGCACAAATTAATGGTAACGGAGAAGTGATTAATTTGTTTATGGATTTTGAAACTTTTGGGGAACATCAATGGGAAGAAACAGGCATTTTTGAGTTTTTAAAATCTTTACCTTTTGAAGTTTTAAAACAAAAAGATTTAAATTTCGCTTTACCTACAGAAGCAATACAAAAATATCCTACTCGAGGAACATTTTCTTCACCAAAACCCATCACCTGGGCTGATACTGAAAGAGATTTAACAGCGTGGTTAGGAAATGAAATGCAAAAAGAATGTCTTGATCTTCTTTTTAGCTTAGAAAAAGATGTTCCCTTTTACCTTAAAGATAATTGGAGAAAGCTACAAACTGCTGATCATTTTTATTATATGTGCACCAAGTGGTTTGCTGACGGAGATGTGCATAAATATTTTAGTCCCTATGAAAGTCCTTATGAGGCTTATTTAAATTTTCGCAATGTCTTAGAAGATTTTAAATTAAGAATCAAAAGCAATGTCAAGATATCTTTTCGAAATTAGCTGGGAGATAGGCAATAAAGTCGGGGGAATTTATACTGTGATCTCAAGTAAAGCTAAATATATTAAAAATTTTTTAGAGAGAAATTATTTTGTTATTGGACCCTATTTAAAAAATAAAGATCAAAATGAGTTTCGTTTTATGTCTCTACCTCGTGAATTTCAAGAAATATCAGAAAATCTTAATAAAAAAGGAATTAAAATTTTTTTTGGTGAATGGCTGGTTGAAGGTTTACCTCATGGTTTTTTGATTGATTTTGAAAAATTCTTAGGGGAAATAAATTCAATTAAATATGAGTTATGGGAAAAATTCGGTGTTGACAGCCTAAGAAGCGGGGAAGATTATAGTCAACCTATTGCTTGGTCCAAATCTGTAAGTGAATTTATTAAAGAACTTAAAAATACTGGTAATTTCTCTAATTTAATATTTCATTGCCATGAATGGTTATCTGGAGCAATTATACTCTTTCTTAAAGATTTTGATTTAAAAAATGTTTTCACTACACATGCTACCGTTTTAGGTAGAACTTTATCTGCGGCAGAAATAAATTTTTGGAATGAAGATCTTGATCCTTTAAAAGCGGCTTACAATTTTGGTGTTGAAGCTAAACATTTAATTGAAAAAAAATCTGCCGAAACTTGTACTTACTTTACTACCATAAGCAATATAACTTCAAAAGAGGCAGAAAAATTTTTAGGCAGAAAAGCTGATTTTATTCTTCCTAATGGAATTGATCTTTCTAAGTTTGGTACTTTTGAAGAAATTTCTCGCGCTCATGGAAAAAATAAAAAAATTATTTTTGATTTCATCTTAAATTTTTTTTCCCCTTATTACAAAAATTCTTGTCCTATAACCAATTCTCTTATTTTTTTTACCAGCGGGAGAAAAGAAATAAGAAATAAGGGTTTTGATATTTTAATTTATGCCCTGGGAAAACTAAATAAAATTTTAAAAGACACTAAAAGTAAAAGAAATATCTTTGTTTTTATTTTTGTTCCTGGTGAAATTATAGATGTTAATCATCAAGTTTTGGAAAATATAACTCTTTACCGCGGACTTAAAGAGTATCTCGAGGATTTACAAGAAGAGATTATTTCTCGAATATTTCATGCCCTAATTCATCAAAGAAAAATTGATCCAGAAAAAATACTCACTGAAAAAGAGATAGTAGAAGCCCAAAGAATAATTAAAAAAGTTAAAGCTGAAGGAGAAATTCCTTTATCTATGTATCTTCTTTCACCACAAAATGAATTTTTACAACTTTGTCAAAAAGCAAACCTTAAAAACCAAGAAGATGATAATGTAAAAATAATTATTTATCCTATCTATTTAAGCTCGGTAGATAATTTTTTAAATCTTGACTATTATAGTGCTGCCAATGGATGCCACTTAGGTATTTTTCCTTCTCTTTATGAGCCCTGGGGCTATACTCCTCTAGAAGCATTAGCCAATGGAGTAATTTCTATCACTTCTGATTCAACGGGTTTTGCTGATTATGTTGAAAAAAATAATTTGAGAAATAAGGAATTTCCTGGTCTTTTTATTCTGAAAAGAAAAAATAAAAATGACGAAGAAACTATAGAAGAATTAACAGAGATATTCTTAACTATAACTAATATGGAAAGAAGTGAAAGAATTCAAAATAAATACGAAGCTAGAAGGCTAGCCTCTTGTTTTGATTGGCAAGATCTTATCAAAAATTATCTTAATTTATATGAAAAAATTTTTTCTTCATGAAAATAATTTACCACGAGTTGAAAAAAAGTTTTACTACTTCTCAAAACTCACTAATTTTTTTAAAAGACAAAAATATTTGGTTTTTCTTACCCTGGAATAATAATCAAATCAACAGTCGTTATTGGGGAGGATTTTTTTTTGATGGCAAAGAGGTTTGGAAATTTTTAGACGAAATAAGAATCAATAACGAAATTAAGGAAATCAAAATAATAAATCCTTGGGAGGTAATGATTATTTTTAAAAACAATGACAATGGTTATGTCAAAATAAATTTTCCTGATTTAAAAATAATTTTCAATAGTTTTCAAGATATTGAAATTAATTTTGATATAAAAAAAATTTTTGATAATAATCCCTGGCCTCGAAAAATAAATATAAAACAAATTGATAACGACCAATTTTTAGTAGATGAGTTTTATGAGAGAAAAAATTTAAAAATTTTGCTTCAGGGTGTTTTTAAACTAGAAAAAAATAATTTATGGGTTGAAAAAAAACTAGAGTTTGATCAAAAAAGAAATTCGCCCCCTTTTCAATGGTGGGTTTTTCACGGAATAGCAGGCAAGGTTAAAGAAATAGAAATCAAGCTTATTGATCAAAGTATAAATTTTGATAATAACTCTGATATCTTTATTAAAAAGTTTTCTTTAAGAAAGAATTTTTTAGAAAAATTTATCCTTGAAAGAATATCTCTTTTAAGATTAAACAATTATTTGCCTGCTGGTTTTCCTTGGTTTTTTGAAAATTGGTATAGAGATGAATTAATTTCTTTATATCTTTTAAAAACCTCTCTCAATAAAGAATATCTTTTTCAAAGACTAGATTTTTATTTAAAGAACTTGGAAATACTATGGTCTTGTAATAAAAGCAATTGTTCCCAAAAGAGTGCTGATACTTTTCTTTTTTTCTTAATCAATTTAGAGAGTTTTCCTTTTTACCTCAAAAAAAATTTTGATAAATTAATAACTTTTTTCGGTGAATGGGAAAAAAACTTTTTAGACCACAGTAAAGAAAAATTAAATCTTCCCCCGAAATCAACCTGGAAAGATTCTCTTGCTCTAACAAATTCTCTAGAAACAATCTCTCTTTATCTAAAATCTTTATTAATTCTTTCTAGGGTAAAAGAAAATTTTCAACCCCAGATAAATTTATGGAAAAAAATTTTTTTTCATAATATAGAAAGTTTGGATATAGATATAGTTTTTGCCTACCTTTTTCTAAAAAACCTTTTAAATAAAAAATCATGGGAAAAAATTTTTGACCAACTAATAGAAAAATATTTCTTAGACTGGGGAGCTTTTGCTTCTTATGATAAAAATTTACCAGACTTTCAAATAAGTAATGATGGTGAAATTGGTCTAAGTTACCATCATGGAGATTCTTGGTATTTTATTAATAATTTATTAGCTTCCTTTTTAATTGAACTAAATTACTCTAAATATAAAAACTTAGTAGAAAAAATTATTAAAAATAGTTTAGAAGATCTATTACTTGATGGAGTTCTTGGCTACAGCAGTGAAATAAGTGATGCTCAAGAAAGAAGTAGTAAAGGATCACCAATTCAATTATGGTCAATGTCAACTATGATTTATTTACTGAGATTTTTTAAGAATATTGATATCGTTTTGAAATCTCTGAGCAATAGCCATAACATCATCACCGTAGAATCTTAAAGATGGTTTATTCCAATTCGAACCAGCAAAATAAATCATAGCAGCCTTCCATTCAGCATCGTAACTTTGTACCGAAGCTCCATTTTCTTTAAGTAAAATAGCTGCCGCAGCAAAAGCGTCAAAAATATTCCAGGGTGAAGGTGGATTGTTTTCTGTTATTTTAGAAACTTTATCTCTATAGGCCATCCAAGTAGAAGGAAGGAATTGAGCTGGACCCATAGCTCCTCCCCATCCATACCATGGTTTACAAGAAACAGGCATCCTATTAGGGTCCAAACCAAGTTCATTAACTATCTTTTCAAAAATAGGCTGTTCTGATGGTTTCATCGCCTCTTTATAGCTACAATTCCCCACATTTTGTCCTATCTTACTTTCATAGTGCAAAATAGCTAATAAAAAAGCTGCTCTTACTCCAGTAGTCTTTTCTATCAAATCTGCTAATCTATAAGCCTCTCCAAAACTAATTGGAGCTACTCCACCAGCAAGTTTATAAAGTTCTTCTCTTATTTGTTGAGCTGTACGTTCAGATTTAATGAGCAAAGCAGTATATTGAGTTTCTTTCTTACTAGCATCGGCTAAAAGTATCTCTTTCTCCTTTTTCAAACCCTGAAGTTCACTGTGTTTTATTCTAGCCAAATAAAGAAGATTATTCTGTTCGTTCATTTCTTCATCTAAAACAATCTTCTGTTTATTTAAAGTTTTATTAAGCTCTTCTAAATTATTAATTTCATCACTAATACTTTCTTGAAGCTTTTGAAGATAAAAGAAATTGCTAAAATAGTCTGATAAGTTAGCTTGAGCTAAAAAAAATTCAACCACGCTTCTTTGTCTTAATTGATAGTAATATCTTAAAGCGTTAGTAAGAAACTCTTTTGATTTTTCTATTTTTTCTTCGGTAATCTTAATTGATTTTTTAGTTTCAGCAATTTTTTGATCCAACTTCTTAATAGTTAAATTAATAGCTTGAATTTCTAGTTCGGTTTTTTTTATTTGAGATTCGGTTAGACTAATTTCGTTTTGAATTGTTCTTTTTTGCTGTTTAATATCAGAAATATTTTTTTTATATCTGTTAATCTCTTCTAATACTTTTTTTAATTCACTTTCAAGAGAATCTTTCTTTTTTTGCGTTTCAGGATCAAGTTTAACTTGGCTTAATTGTTGGATATTTTTCACTGAAGAAGATAAAGGTGCTGCTGCTAAATTAATATTCAAACTCAAAATAAAAAAAATAAATAAAAAAGGTAAAAAACTAATTCTTAAACCAGAAGATAATTTTACTTTATTAAATTGACAAAGCTTTTTGTAGTCTTTGGGTTTTATGTCTTCAATTTTATACATCTGAAGCTGAAGGAATATAAAAATCAAAATGAATTATCTTGTTAGTTAAAGGATCTGTTTGAACATCTTTAAGGAAAGCTTCTAAACTTTTACCTTCAAGCTCAAGCTTAACTTTGCTTTCACCTTTTTTATAAAAATCTAAAAATTCTTTTTCTGAAACGTAAACAGCTAGAGAATCAAAATTGGGACCATATAAAACTCCAGGAATTTTACCTTCTTTTAAATAATGTTTTGCTTTTCCTTGTTCTCTTAAAAAAACTTTAAGCATTTTTATTAAAAATTAATTTTTAATTCCTTTGGGTGCGCGCGGTAGGTTTCGAACCTACGACCTCTGTCTTATCAGGACAGCGCTCTACCACTGAGCTACGCGCGCTTTGCTTTGTTGATAGCTCTTCAAATAAATTATATCATATCTCTAATGTTTTTAATATTTCATATTCTGCTCCCTCTTTTTTAAGAAGAGAACGAAAAAGACAAATCTGTTTTAGATTTATTGACCAATTAAGATTAACCCGAATATCAGGTAAAGAAGATAGATTTCCGATTTTTTTAAGACGTACCAGATTGATATGAGGTAGATAAGAACGACTTTCTTGTTTATACCTGATAAGGGAATTCTGTAATTGATCTTCAAAAAAATTTTTTAGCCAATCTAAAGATTTATTTTTATCTATATAAAGCCAAATCATATTTCTTTTTAATGGTGGTCCATAATCTAATTTGCTAATTTTTAAATTTAATCCTTGTGGTAAAAATTTTTTTTCTTTTAACTCCCTACCGAAAACATCAAAAATATTATTTATTTTTAGATAGTCTTCGTGGTTAATATAACCTAAAAATAAAATAGTAAGATGTAAATTTTTTAAAGGAATCCAAGGTAAGTTAAATTTTAATTTTTTATTTATTTCATCTTCTAGATGAGAAATTTTAACCCGAAGTCCAGAAGTTAAAGGTAACCCTATAAAAAGTCTTAAATTCATCTAACTTTATCAGTAATATCAACTAAATTATCTAAAACGACGATGTTGTTTTTTTCTCTTCTTTGAACATTGCCAATAAAATAATAGATATTTCCCTTGATCAAAATCTCAAAGTATTTTTCATAAACATCAGAAAAAAGAACTACTTCAATTTTATCGGTTAAATCTTCTACTTCCATATAAGCATAAGGTTGTTTGTTTTTTGATATTTTTCTTTCAATTTCATTAATAACACCAAGAAAAGAGACTTTTTCTTCATTTAATATTTTTAAGATATCTCTAATATTTTTAATTTTATTATTAATCTTAAAATGATTGTGAAGTTTATCATTTAAGATTTCACAAGGATGTCCAGATAAATAGAGTCCTAACAATTCTTTTTCCCATTTTAAAATATCTAAAAATCTTATCGTTTTTACTGGCTTTAATTGTAAATCATCATTTGTTTGCGTGCCAAAAAGAGATTTTTCTATTTTAATATTCTTAATCCTTTGATGATACTCTATAAGATAATCTAAATTACCTAATAAAAGTTCTCTTTTATGAAAACAATCAAAAGCTCCTGCTTTAATTAAGCTCTCTAAAGATTTCTTATCCATATCTTTATGTTTCACTCTAAGAAAAAAATCAACTATATTTTTAAAAGGCCCTTTTTTTCTTTCAGAGAGAATAAATTCTATTAGTGGTTTACCTACATTTTTTATAGAACTTAACCCGAATCTTAAAGTTCGATCATCGATAATAGTAAAATAAAAACCACTTTCGTTGATATCTGGAGGAAGAACTTTAAAACCATACTCCTTAGCATTTTTTAAATAAATTTTTACTCTCTCAATATCTTTATTTTCGTGAATCAAACAAGAAGTTAAAAATTCAATAGGAAAATGAGCTTTAAGATAAGCAGTGTAATAGCTTATAATAGCATAAGCAACAGCATGACTTTTATTGAAACCGTAGCGAGCAAATGGTTCAATCAATTCTCCTATCTTATAAGCCACTTCTTTGTCAATATTTCTAGCTATCATTCTTTCTGTAAGTATTTTTATTTGTTCATCAAGTAAACTTTTTATTTTTTTTCCTACGGCCTTGCGTAAAAAATCAGCTTCAAAAGGAGTATACCCTCCTAATTCTTGGGCTATTTTCATCAATTGTTCTTGATAAATCATAATACCATATGTTTCTTGTAAAATAGATTCTAACTTAGGATGAAGATAATTAATAGCTTCTTTACCAAATCTTCTCTTTAAGTAAGAAGGAATCAGATTAAGAGGACCCGGACGATACATGGCTAATAAAACAGCTATGTCCTCTAATTTTTCTGGTTTAAGTTTTTTTAAATAATCAGTCATTCCTTTGCTTTCTAATTGAAAGATACCTACAGTATTTCCTTGAGATAAAAGTTCATAAGTATCTTGATCATCAAAATTCGTAAATTGAACATCAATATTTCTTCTTTCTTTAATTAAATTTTTAGCTGATTCAATTATAGAAAGGTTTCTTAATCCCAAAAAATCAATTTTTAGTAATCCCAACTCGTTAACAGAATGCATATCGTATTGAGTAATAATAATCTTTTCTCCCTTGGGAGCAAATTGTAAAGGAGTGAAATTGGTTATATCTTGAGGAGCAATGACTACACCACAGGCATGAACAGAAACTTGACGAACTATCCCCTCTAATCCTTTAGCAAAATAGAGTATTTTTTGATAAGTGGAATTATCTTTTATTATTTTTTTAACATCCAACAAATTTTCAGCTTCTTTTAAAGGCATATTGGCTGGAATTAATCTTGCTAGTTTATCCACAAAAGAAAAAGAATACCCTAAAGCACGGCCAGCATCTCTAATAGCTGCTCTGGAAGCCATTTTTCCAAAGGTTATTATTTGAGCTACCTTATTTTCTCCAAATTTCTTTTCTACATAAGAAAAAACTTTATCTCTTTTAGTATCAGAAAAATCTATATCTATATCAGGAAATTCTAAGCGTTCTGGGTTTAAAAATCTTTCAAATAAAAGATTATATTTTAAAGGATCAATTTCGGTTATTCCCAATAAATAAGAAACAAAACTTCCTCCTGCTGAACCTCTTCCTGGACCAACCATAATATTTTGAGATTTAGCCCAATTAACAATATCAGCTACTATTAAAAAGTAATCTGCAAAACCGGTTTTTTCTATAACCCTTAATTCATATTCCAATCTTGCCTCAGCTTTTTCTAAATCTAAATTCTTCTTGGAATTCATCTTTGTTTGACATATTTTTCGTAAATAACTAATTGAACTTTCAGAAGAGGGCAAAGGATAAACCGGAAGTTTAGGTTTTCCTAATTCAATCTCTACATTTATTCTTTCTTTAATTTCCTGGGTACGGTCAATAGCTTCGGGTACATCAGCATAAATTTCTTTGATCCTTTCCAAGCTAGCTAAAGAAAAGTCATCTTCTCTCATAGTTAACCTTTCTTTCTCATCAATGTCTTTACCTGTTTGAATGGCCAAAAAAATATCATGAGTTTTACTATCTTCGGGGTAGCAATAATGAACATCATAGGTGGCTACTAACGGAATTTTAGTTTTTTCAGCTAGTTTAATCATAGCAGATTTAAGTTTTTGAGAATCTTCTATTTTAGGGTGATAGTTTAGTTCAAGATAAAAATTTTCTTTACCAAAAATATCTATATACTCAAAAACTTTCCTCTCTGCTTGAGAAAAATTGTTTTCTAAAAGATAACGAGAAATTTCACTACTTGGGCAACCAGAGAGACAGATAATACCTTTATGGTATTCTTTTAATAATTCTTTATCTATACGTGGCTTGTAGTAAAAACCTTCTAACCAAGATTTAGTTGATAATTTAATAAGATTTTGATATCCTTGGTAATTTTCTGCCAATAAAGTTAAATGATAGCTTCTACCATATCCCTTAGATTTGTTAAATCTACTCTCAGGAGCTAGGTAAGCTTCCAAACCAATTAAGGGTTTAATTCCCGCTTTTTTACATTTTTTGTAAAATTCAATAGCTCCATACATATTTCCATGATCAGTTAAAGCTAGAATGAACATGAAGATGAGTAAATTTCATTTAAGTAAAATTTTACTTAGAAAAAAATTCTTGTCAAAAATTAAAAAATATAAAAATAATTTATCTTTTTGGTCTTTAGAAAAAAAACTTTTAAAAAACAAGCAAAACATTCTCGCTCTGGATGAAGCTGGCAGAGGAGCTTTAGCTGGACCTTTAAGTGTAGGAGGATTATTTTTAGACAAGATTTCATTGAGATTGTTAATCAAAAATAATATTTTCTTTTTTGATTCTAAAATTTTAACCCCAGGAGAACGTTTTTTCTTTAGAAAAATTATAAAAAAAATAAACTTACCTTATAAAGTTGTCTTGATTTCAAATAAAACTATAGATAAAAAGGGAGTTGTTTACTCTTTTATTGCTGGAATCGAGAAAATTTATAAATATTTTCAACCTGAAATTTTAATCATTGACGGACCTAAAATTAAAAACTTTCCCCTTCCTCGCTCTCATTTTTTTATCAAAGGAGATAGAAATATTTGTTCTTTAGGAGGAGCTTCAATTTTAGCTAAAACAAAAAGAGACGATTATATGAACAGAATTGATTTAAAAATTAAAGAATATAATTTTTCTCGAAACAAAGGTTACGGTACCAAAGAACACTTAAAAGTAATAAAAATTTATGGTCCCTCTAAAATTCACAGACGAAGTTTTTTAAATTTTTAATTTCTTCTTAATTGTTTTGGATTTTATTTTTTTCACGAAGAAAAGTTTAGCTCGTCTTACTCTACCTTTAGCTAAAACTTCTATCTTTTCAATAAGAGGAGAATGATAGGGATAAATTTTTTCTACCATTTGTCCTGCTACTTCACCCCTCACAGTAAACATTTTTCTTAAGCTTTTTTTATTTCTAACCGAAATAACTATACCTTCAAAAGCTTGAAGAGAAGTTTTTTTCTTATCAAAAATTTTTTGCCATATTTTAACCCAATATCCAGGTCTTATCTCGGGTAAATCTGTTCTTAGATACTGTTTTTCTATAAATTGAATTAATTGATCTGTCATTTATGAAGTATATTTTAACATAAAAAATTATTTTAGCTTGATAACGTCGAATTTTTTCTTTTTTATATCATACACCCAAAGCTCGTAAGAAAGATTTTTAGGTTTAGGAAGTTTAAGAATATTTTTAACCTTATAATTTCTTTTCCTCTCTCTTTGTACTTGTATCAATTTTAAATTTTTTTTGTTTAGAGCAATCAAATCAAAATGCCCTAAAATATCCTGTGACTGAAATTTCACTTTAGGCGGTTTCCAGACTAAAAAATTTTTATTCTTTAAAAAATCAAAGGCTATTTTTTCAACTTTAGCTCCTCTTTTTTTACGATTAATCTTTTTTTTTCTTACCTTCATTGTTTTTCGAAAAAGATAATTTGTCAATTAATCTTAAAACCTGATCAGCTTTTTCAAACTCATCAGAAGAATAAAAAAAAATTCGAGAAGGCAGATATCTTAAATAGACATTTTCCCTAATTTCTTTTAAGATACTCCTCGATTGTGTTTTAAAAAAAGAAATCGTTTCTTTTTCAAAATTTTTAGGATAAACACTTAAATAAACTTTTATAGTTCCCCTTTTTTGAGGAAGAGTCAAATTAACAATAGTAATTAAACTATCTTTTCTTTCTTTAAATTTATTTAAAATTTCTGAGATTCTTCTTATAATTTCAAATTTTTTTCTCTCCCTCATTTATTCATAGTAATTTTTGTCAATTAATAAAAATTTTATTCTGTTTTTAAAATATCGCCTTCTTTAATCTCTTGTTCTGTTTCTACTATCAAACCACAGAGCCTACCTTCTTCAACTTCGCTTTTAGAAATTTTGTTTTCTTCAAGACTAATTATTTTCCCCCGACCTATTATTTCCTCCCCTCTAAAAATTAAAATTTTTTGATTCAGTTTAATTTTATATTTAATTACCCTACCACCAATAGTTTTTTTTGTCTTCGATTGATTAAAAACAGCTAAAACCTCCAATTCTCCATTAACGCTTTCTTTGATATTTTTATTTTGAATTAAATCAAAAAATTTTTCTTCGATTTCATAAATAATATTAGAATCAAGTAAAGAAAGCTGTAAATTCTTAATTTCTTCTAAAATTACCTTGGAATTTTTTAAATTAAAAGTAATTAAAATTGCCCTAAAATCTTTAGCTAATTTAACATCTTCATGCGTTAATGGTCCTAAATCAGCTTTGATAATTTTGAGATTGATATTTTTTTGATGAGCTAAATTTTCAAAAATATTTTCTAAAGCTTCAAGAGAACCGAAATGATCTGCTTTAATTATTAAAAGATAATCACCTTCGGCTGTTTCTTGAAAAATATATTTTCTAATAAAAAGTTCTTTTTTTTCTTCTAATCTCTTCTGCACTTCTTTAATTTTTTCCCAATCTCCTATCTCAAAAGATTCTCCTGCCAAAGGAAAATTATCAAAATTACCAACCAAAACAGGTTGACAAGGATAAGCCGAGTTTATTTTTTTTCCTAAATCATCTTCTAAAATTTTTATTTTAGAAAAAGAATTAGTAGTAATTAAAATATCGCCTAAAGATATTTTTCCTTCGGTAACAATAACTGAAGCTAAAATCCCACGACGATCATCTTTAAAAGTTTCTAAAATGAACCCTTGTCCCTGTTTTTCTGTTTCTACATTTAAATCATGAATATCTCTTAAAAGAATAATTGTTTCTAAAAGATCTGTTATTCCTTGTCCATTTTTAGCAGAAATTTCTATAAAAGGCATATCTCCACCAAATTTTTCTGGTATAACTTCCAGTTCCATCAATTGAGAAATAACCTTTTGTGGTTCAGCTTCTTTTTTATCTATTTTATTAAGAGCTACAATAAAAGGAAGATTAATAGCTTTAAGATATTCTAAAGATTCTCTCGTCTGTGGTTTTACCCCTTCGTCAGCAGCAACAACTAATACTCCTATATCAGCAACTTTTACTCCTCGTTCTCTTAATTTAGAAAAAGCAAAATGGCCAGGTGTATCAATAAAGGTTATTTTTTCTCGATTAAAAGTTATTTCGTAAGCACCTATTTTTTGAGTAATACCCCCTGCTTCTTTTGAAGCAATATTTGACCGTCGAATATTATCAAGCAAAGTAGTTTTACCATGATCCACGTGTCCTAAAATAATTACTATTGGCGGTTTCTTGATAAGCATTATTCATCTTTTTCTAATATCTTAGGAACTTTAAGGTAATTATCTTTTAATTCAGGGAAGTTTTTTTTAATTAAATTTTGACTTTCTTGATTATTTAAGAAATAATCTTCTTCCAAAATAGTTACTTCGTCTTCTCTTGGTTCTATCTTTTCTTTCAGGTTTAATATAAAATCTTCATCTGAAAAATTTAAGCTTTTAATTTTATCAACATAAGCCAGGATATTTTTCAAATCAAGATAAAGTTTTTCTACTTCTTGTTCGCTGTCTAATTTTAACCTCGAAAGCAAAGCAAGATGTTTTATTTTTTCTCGATCTATCATTTTTAATTAAAGAAAAAAATCGATTTCTAGAAATTAATTTATGGAACAAGGAGAATTATTTTAATTTTAACTTAAAATTTAAAAAAACTAAAATAAAAAGTAGCTATCTTTTCTCCAGCTAACATAGAAAATAATGTTCCTAAAAATAAAAAAGGAATAAAAGGAATGGGTTGGCTAAAAGAGTTATCTGATGATTTAATTTTGTTTTTTATAAATAAAACTACACCCCAAAAACTTCCCAATAAAGAAGCTAGCATAATTGATAAAATAGCATCTCCTAATTTAAAAAACAAACCAATTAAAAAAGCAACCTTAACATCTCCAAAACCCATCCCTTTACCGGCGGTAATTAAAAAAATAAAAAGAAAAAGAAAAGAAGATAAAAAAGCAGATGTCAAAAAATCGAAAATAATTTTTTTCTCAGGAGAAACAATTGAATAATTAAATTCTACTAGAGAGTAAAAAAAGTTATTTAATAAAAAAGAAAAATCTCGAGAAGGTAAGTGAAAGCCTATTTTAAAAAAAAGAAAAGTAATACCTATGATCACACCTCCAAGAATAAAGCGATCATCAACTAAAAAAGTTTTAAAATCATAAAGAGCAAGAACAAAAAGAATGCTCAAAAATAAAAAATAAAAAGTAAATTCAGCTAAAGAAAAAAAAGTTAAATTAGTTTCTAAAGATAAAAAAAGTAAATATGTCCAGATAGCTGTTACTATCTCTATTAAGGGATAACGAATTGATATTTTAGAGCCGCAATTGATACAACGTCCTTTTTGAAGAACAAAACTTAAAATAGGTATTAGTTCTTTCCAGGTTAATATTTTTTTACAAAAAGGACACTTGGAACGAGAAAAAATAAAGCTCTCACCTTTTTCCAACCTTAGAGCAATATTATTTAAAAAAGACCCCCAGAATAAACCGAAGAAAAAAGCTATCATTACTGTTTTTAGAAAGTTCTAATATATTTAGTTAAAGACATAAGAGGAACTAATAAAGAAGCTTCTAAAAGACCTAAACCTCCTCCTAAAATAAAAATCAAAATAGGTTGCAATGCTTCTCCCATATTAGTTAACTGCGTCTCTATTGTTTGATTATAAAATTGCAAAATAGTAAAAGATGTTTCTACTAATTGCCCAGTTTTTTCTGCTATTGACAATGTTTCCACCATGATATGAGGAAAAAGATGGGGGAATTTTTGTAAACTTGAACTTAAAGGTCTACCTCTTTTTACTTCTTCAATAACCGAGTCAATAGCTTCTTCGTATAGAGGATGATCAATACTTGTTTTAATAATAGTTAAAGCTTCAATGATGGGAACTCCACCTTTAGATAAATAATATATTGATTCTAAAAATTGAGCTGCATAAATATTTTGAACTACTGGACCAATAATAGGCAGATTACCAATTAAAGAAAAATAAATAACCTTGCCGTCTCTGCTTCTAAAATAGCGAGGTAAATAATAAACCAAAAATCCAATAATAATTAAAATTACAATAAAGTTTTTAGTCAAAGCGTCTGATATAGTCTGAAATGTTTTGGTAATTGTGGGTATAGGAATATCATTTTCTACAAATATTTTTGTTATCTGAGGAATTACTAAATAAAAAAGAGCAATCATAATTCCAATAAAAAGAACTAAAACAAAAACAGGATAAATTAAAGCTTGGATAAGCTTTCCTTTTAATCTAATTTGATTTTCAATATGATCAGAAAGATATTTTAAAGTTTCATCCAGAGATCCACTAGCTTCTCCAATTCGCACCATCCCTATAAAATAACTATCAAATACATCAGAAAATTTTGATAATGAATAGGAAAAAGGTAAACCGGCAACTAAATCATTATAAATTTGAATAAGAACTTCTTTGAAATAAGAATTTTTAGTTATTTCAGAAAGAATTTTAACAGATTCATCAATAGGAGTTTTAGAAGAAACAAGATAAAAAAGTTGACGAGTAAACAAATAAATTTCTTTCTTGCTTGGTTTCAAAAATAAAACAGGAGTGAAATCTAAATTTTTTTCAATTAAACGAGTAACTAAAAGATTTTTGTTTTGAAGAATTTTTAATGCATCATCTTTGTTTTGTGCTTCAATAATACCTTCTACTTTTTTACCTTCATTATCGAAAGCTTTAAATTCAAATTTCATTCTTCAATAATGTATTTTAACTTAGATGGATTTAAACTAAATTCAATAGCTTTCTCTATGGATATTTCATTTACTTGAACCAAGTTAGCTAAAGATCTATCTAAAGATATCATTCCTTCCTGAAGACTGGTATCAATAACGCTATCAATTTGGTAAATTTTATTTTCACGAATAAGATTTTTAACAGCACTATTAGCTATCAAGACTTCACAAGCAGGAATTCTACCGCCTTTTATTCGAGGAACTAATCTTTGAGAAAGAATGCCAATCAAAGAAGAAGCTAATTGAAATCTAGCTTGATCTTGTTGATTTTCAGGAAGTACATCTACGATTCTATCAATGGTTTGAGAAGCAGAGTTAGTATGAAGAGTTCCTAAAACTAAATGCCCTGTTTCAGCTGCTGTTAAAGCGATAGAAATGGATTCTGGATCTCTTAATTCTCCTATCATAATTACATCAGGATCTTCTCTTAAGGCCGCTCTTAAAGCCCTATGCCAAGAAAATGAATGAGTGGGAATCTCTCTTTGGGAAATAACTGACTTATCAGGTTCAAATAAATATTCTATTGGTTCTTCAATAGTAATAATATGAGCAGACCTACGGTGATTAATAGCATCAATTAAAGAAGCTAAGGTAGTTGATTTTCCCATTCCTGCTGGACCTGTAATCAAGATAAACCCTTGACGTCTTTCAATAAATTCGTTCAATATGGGAGGCAAATTTAATTCCTCAATACTTTTAATTTCGTTGGGAATCAACCTAAAAGCACCAGCGCAACCATTAATCTGAAAATAAATATTACTTCTAAATCTATTTTTCTCGTCGAGCGAAAAAGAAAAATCTATATCTTTATATTTGTATAATCTTTTTTTATTACTTTCATTGTCTATCAAATCAAGCAAAATTCTTTCTGTTTCTTCTCGGGTAAAAATATTAAACCTTGTTAAAGGATAAATATCACCATCTTTTCTCATAATAGGAAAATTTCCTGGAATAATATGAAGATCTGAAGCTCCTTGTTTGGTAATAAAATAAAATAGTTCTCTTAATCTCTCGTCCATTATATTGATTTAAAGACTTCTTCTAATGAAACTAATCCCTGACTTGCTTTTATTATACCATCTGCTTTAAAAGAAACAAAACCTTGTTTTTTAACTACTTCAAAAATTTCTTGTTCACTAGCATGAGAAAAAACTAATTCCGCAACTTCTTTATTCATTTCAAACATTTCAAAAATACCAATTCTGCCTGTATAACCACGAAAATGACATTTTTCGCATCCTTTTGAGTAAAAAGATTTAATTTCTAAGTTTTGATACTCCCGAGGAGCATCTTGTAAAACTTCTTTAACTTCTTTCAACAGTTCGTCAGATATCTCTTTTTCTTCACGACAGTAAGAACAAAGTTTACGAACCAGTCTTTGGGCAATCACTAAGTTAACTGTTGAAGGAATAAAATAAGATTTAACTCCCATGTCGATAAGTCTCGGAATAGCTCCTACAGCGCTATTAGTATGCAAAGTAGAAAAAACAATGTGACCAGTTAAAGCTGCATGTACTGCAAGCTCAGCGGTTTCTTCATCTCTAATCTCTCCGACCAAAATAACATCAGGATCTTGTCTTAAAATTTCCCTTAAACCTTGAGAAAAAGAATAACCTATTTCTGGTCTTATTTGAGATTGGTTAATCCCTAAAATTTTATATTCAACTGGATCTTCCAAACTAACAATATTTATTTTTTCGTTGTTTACCTCTTGAACTAAAGCATAAAGAGTAGTTGTCTTACCTGAACCCGTTGGTCCAGTAACCAAAATCATGCCATAATTTTTCCTTATATTTCTTTTTACTAATTCATAATGATATTCACTAAAACCAAGTTCTTGAACTTTTTTTAAACCCACTAATGGATCTAAAATTCTAATAGCTACCTTTTCTCCATTTATAGTCGGAAATATTCCCACACGAAAGTCTATTTCTCTTCCTTGAATATTGCTTCTAAATCTTCCATCTTGGGTTATTCTTGTTTCATCTAGCTTTAAGTTGGTTAAAATTTTGACTCTATTTACCAAAGGAAGATGAATATCCTTAGGAATATAGACAAAAATTTTTAAATCTCCATAAATCCTCAATCTAATCCTTGCTTTGTCGGGTAAAGGTTCTAAGTGAATATCCGAAGCTTTAAGAGAAATTGCTTTTCTTAAAAGCAACTCAAAAATTCTAATGACTGGCGCTTCTTCGGCACTAGTAACAAATCCTTCTAAAGAAGGAGTTTTTTCTGTTTCACCTTTTTTACCTGATACAGTCCTGAAATCTAAAATTAATTTTTTAATTTCTTCATCAAAATCATGGTAATCTTCTAAATGAATATAAAAATCCTTAATAGAAATTAAAAATAATTTAATCTCTATGTTGAATTTTTCTTTTAAGGGAGCAATAACTTTGTTTTCTATTTGAAAATTTTGGGGATCAACTACACCGAGATAAAGAACATTGTTTTTAAACTCCAAAGGTAAAACCATGAAAGAACGAGCCATAGCTTCAGGAATTTTTTCTAAAGCTTCTCGAGAAATAATTTCATCTTCATCAAATTTTTTAATCGGTAGATTAAAAATTTTTTGTTTTAATTCTAAAATATCTTCAGCTGAAACCAAATCCTTTAAAAACAAATATTCCTCAGGACTTACATTATGAATCTTAGCCTCATTAAACCATTTTTCTATTTCAGGATATTTTTGCTTTAATTCTTTAATTAATATTTCTTCTTGCATGATTTAGATATTTTACCAAAAATTAAAACAATTTTTCTTTACCTAGTTCCTCTGGAGTAATAGGAGGTATTTGCAATTCCACATCTGGTAATTTATCAATAATATTATCTTTCAAGCCTTTATAATCATAAGTTTTCATATAGGTAGCTATTTGAGAAACTTGCTGAATTTCAGTATCTTGTTCTAGATATTCTTTTTTGAAGATACCAAAATACCAAAATAAAACAAGAATAAAACCTGTTAATAAAATCACGTATATTAAAAAGAATAGCACTGTCCTTAAGCTCATTTTTCAGGAAGAAAGTAAGTTTCGACCTCGAGACTAGCCTTTTGATCTCGACTAAAGGAAAATTTTCTAATCTTCATAATTCTGACATTGCTTTCGATAGCTTTGACTATTTTTAGAACCTGGTCTTCGTTCCCTTGAATATCTAAATTAAAACGGATAACTTTTAAGGGAAGCACATAGGATGAATTTTTATCTTCTTCAATATTAAAACTGAAACCCTTAAAACTCATATTAGCTGAACTAAAGATAGCAGCTAAAGAAAAATATAATTCTTCTATCTTGGGTTCAGGTGGTATCCAGTTATTTAAAGAACCTCTACGTTTAATTAAAGTTTGTAAGGTTTCAGTATTTTTTAGTTCCTCAAGGTTAGCTTCAATAGCTTTAACCTGCTCCTCTCTGCTTTTAAGTTCATTAAATTTTTGAACCAACTGATAAGTATTTTGATAATTAGGATAAATTTTATAAAAAAGGAAATAAGCAATAAACAAAAATAGAAGCGTAGGTATAAATTTTATTATGTTATTCATTTGTAAAAACTATCGTTTATCCCCAAGGTTACTTTAAGATTAATTAATTTATTATCTTCGGAAATTTGTGGTTGTAAAGAAGATTTCAAAACAAAATCTGGATGATTTTTAAAGTAATTAGCTATTCTTATATAGTCACGCCAATTATTAATTTTAAAGGAAAACTCAATTTCCTTTTTATCATTATCGTAAGAAAAGGAATCAATAAAAATGAATTTAGGCATTCTGGCTTTAAAATTAGCTACTACTTGATTGACTGATTTTTTGTTTTCGCTAATTCTTCTTAGGTGATCAGCTTGAGAAAAAACATAATAAACACCCTCCTGTTTTAAATTAGTTAGAATCTGGGATTCTTTTTGTTTTAATCCAGATTCCAGAAAAGCAATTTTTTCTTCTAAAATACCATTAAATTTAGTAAGACTAAAGAAAAACAAAAACTCTAAAACAATAAGTATGATAAAAGGTAAAAAAATTTTTACCATTAATTTTTTCTAATTTAAATTTATTATTGTTAATTATATCATACTTTTTAAATTATTTTACTTTTCTCAACAAAACACCAACAGCTTGACTAAAAACGGTTGTTTTTTCTTTTAAAGATAAAAATTTTTCTCCCAAAACAAAATTAGTTAAAGACAAAATTTCTTGTTGGTAATTAGAAAGTTTTGGAAGTAATACTTCTTCAAAGCCAGGAAATAAGCAACCTCCTCCGGTCCAATAAATTTTTTCTATTCTCAAAAGAAAATTATTTTCAATTTTGAGGATTTCTTCTTGAATAGATCGGGTAAAATTATTAACAAAATCATCAATCAAATATTTAACCTCTTGATCTTCTGGATTTACTAAAAAACCTGTTTTTTTAAGAAAATCAAAAACATCTTCTTCTGAAAATTGAAGAATTTTTATAATTGATCCAACTAAATCATAAATTTTTATCCTTAGTTTGTTAGTATAAATAACCTTTCCTTCTTTTACTAAGAAAACGCTTGACAAAGAGTGCCCAAAATCGATTATAAAATAAATTCCCGGTTTAGAAGCAAAATAAGGTTCAAGGTTAAATTGCTCAGGACTATGTCCTAAATTTTTTAACTGAGATAATTTAGCTAAATTTTCAAGTTTCTTTAAGTAATTCTTGGGAATAGCTGAAAGAAAAACTAACCATTGCTTGTTGTCTTCGGTTTCAAACTGAAGATAACGATATTCTATTTCAACCTCATCTAAAGGTAAAGGTACTTGCTTTTGGGATTCAAACTTAATTACCTGGGACAAACTTTTTTCAGGAATATTAGGGATTAAAAAATTAGAATAAAAAACATAAGGACTTAAAACATTAAAAAAAGCTTTTTTGGTTTTCATTTTTGACTCTTTTAGAAAAGAATCTATTATTCCAGCAATATTTTCTTCTAAAATATAAGAAGATAAGCTAAAATCTCTATAGCTAAAAATAGGAATCAAACCAAAATTTATTATTTCTAATTTTTCTTTCTTTAAAACAGCTTCAATAATTTTTATATTCAAAGAACCTAAATCAATGCTTAAAAAGCGCTTATTACCTAACAAGGGAAAAACCATAATTAAATTATACAATTACTTTAAAGAAATTATTGCTCCTAAATTTTGTTTAGAATGTTTAAAATATCAAAAATTCTATCTGTGCCCTGACTGTTTAATGAAAACAGGATTTGAAATCAATTTTTCTTGTCTTGAATGCGAACAAAGATTAGTTTTAACTCAACTAAAAAAACATCCATTTCCACATCGAAAGTTAATAAATTTTTTAATAAGTTTTAATAATTATGAAAACAAAATTTTATCTGATTTAATTATTAAAGGAAAAACGGAAGGAATTTTTGAAATTTTTATTGATTTTGGCATTTATATTTCTAATGAAATGAAAAATTGTAATCTAAAAAATTATTTCTTAGTACCAGTACCCATTACTTCCAAAAAACTTATCCAAAGAGGATTTAATCAGTCAGAAGTTTTGGCTCAAACTATCAGTAAAAAATTGGGCTTAAAAATTTACCACGACTTACACAAAATAAAAGAGACACCTGACCAAAATGAATTAGCATATGAAAAAAGACTAAAAAATCTAAAAAATTCTTTTAAAACAACCTCTCAAGCACCTGCTTATGCAATTTTAATTGATGACATTAAAACCACTGGCACAACTCTTAAAGAATGTGCTTTAGCTTTAAGATCATCAGGAACTAAAAAAATAATTGCTTTAACAATACTTAGATAGAAGCAGAAATTATTTTTTCTATCTCTTGCATATCGGTTGCCGCTTTTCCTAAAACATAACCATCAAAACACAAATCAGAATAAAAAGATTTTAAAGTTGAATTATAGGAACCACCATAAAAAATGGGAAAATTAAACCTATTTTTATACCATCTTAAAAAATCACTCAAGAATTTGACCGAGGGTATTTTGCCCCTTTCCGTACTGATAGCCCACCATGGCTCGTAAACCAAATAAATTTTTTTATAATTTTCTTTTTTTATCACCTTAATTATTTCTTTTATCTTGATATTTATTTGTTCTTCAACTCTAGCAAAATTGTTTTGAGGAAGATAGGAATTCTCGCTAAAAAATATAACCAGATTAAAATTTTTGTTTTGAAGAGTTTTTATTTTTTCTTTGATTATCTCTAAATTCTCTCCTAAGCGATATCTTTCTGAATGTCCAATTAAAACAAAATCAATTTTATTGACCAATTCAAAATCATATATAATCTCTCCTGTTTGAGGTTTAGGAGAAATAAAACTCATATTTTGTAGTCCTATTTTTATTTGACTGTTTTTATTTTTTTTAACTAGAGGTAATATTTTTAAATAAAAATAAGGATTAATTGAAAGCCAAAATTTGTTTTCCTTAGTTTTTACTTTCTTAAGCTTATTGATAAAATTTAAATATTCTCTGCTTTTAGTAAAATAAGTTTTAAAATTTAAAACTAAAATCATTTACAAATTAGACATTTAACTCGAAGGTTAAATTACCTATGGGTGAGGAACGGGATTCGAACCCGCGACCTCCTGCTCCACAGGCAGGCGCTCTAACCGCTGAGCTACCCTCACCATCTTATCCTCAATATAAAAATTATATTATTTTTTTGCTTTCTTGAAAAATTTTGTCAATTTCTGCCAAAGAAAGTCCAGATATCTTTCTTAAGTAGTTTTTATCTTTAGATATAAAATCTGATACCAAAACAATATCATTGTTAAATAAGTTTTTCAAAATTTTTAAGGAAATAAAATCAAATATTGTTAAAGGATAAATCTTTTTAAACTCAATTAAATAAGCTAAATTTTCTTTTGGAGGATAATTCCAAGAAATCAGGTTTATTCCGTAACATGTGGAAAATTTTATTCCCTCTTGAGTAAACTTAGTATTAGTAACAATTAAAGGATATGATTCTTGACTAAGATTATTTTTGATATCTAAATATCTAGCATAAGAATACAAAACAACATGAAGATCGTTTTTTTTATTCCAGTAATGTCGGAATTTACATTCACCAATATAGATTTTACTCTCAAGTTCGGCTAAAATATCAACTTCATATTTTAAACACTTTCCCTCTAAAAAAAGGTTGTGCTTGGTTTGATAGCCGTAAAAAGATAGCAAATGAGCTATAAATTTTTCAAAAGGATATCCAGTTGGTCCTAAAGCTAAAATAGCTTTTTTAAGATTATAACGATAACCTTTTTCTTTATTATCCTTTTTGAGATAATTATGAATAAACCTAAACAACTGATCAGTGGTAACTACAGAAGGTAGATTTTTATCAATTAAAAAAAGAATTTCTTCAATTTTATCTCGTGGAACTTGTAATTTTTCTAAACTGTTAATTATTTTAGAAGGATAATAAGGTTCCTTAATTTTATTTCTTTTAATAACAATTTGAGGCATTTATTGTTATCCTTAATTTTTAGTTCGAAAACTTTTATTGATTATTTCTTCAGCCCTTGTTCTTGGTGCCCAATCTTTGATCTTAACCCATTTACCTGGTTCGAGGTTTTTATAATTTTCAAAAAAGTGTTTAATTTTATCTTTAATAAAATTGGGTAATTCTTCAATTTCTTGATAAGCACCCATTAAAGGATCTATCTTTTTTGTCGGTACAGCAACTATTTTTTCATCTTGACCTTCTTCATCTTCCATCAAAAGTACACCGATAGGTATAGCTTTTATCATGCTTCCGGGTAAAACTTCTTGTTGACTAACTACTATAACATCAACTGGATCACCGTCATCAGCTAACGTTTCGGGAATAAAACCATAATTAAAAGGATAAGACATAGAAGTATATAAAAATCTATCTACTGATAATCGTCCGGTATCATGATCAAGTTCGTATTTAACATTGCTACCTTGAGAAATTTCTACTAAAACTTTAATCTCCATGGTTTTCTTCTGGCTCAGCTAAACCGCCTTCAACTTCCTTTTCTGGATCAGAAGCTGAACGAACATCGATCTTCCAGCCGGTAAGCCGAGCAGCTAGTTTAATATTTTGACCATTTTTACCTATAGCTAAAGAAATTTCATCTTCTGGAACTAAAACTAAAATTGTCCTTTTGGGTAAAGCTTTAACCTCTAAAACTTTTGCTGGCATTAAAGAATTAGCTATAAACTTTAAGGGATCTTCATCCCAGAGAATAATGTCTATTCTTTCATTGTTTAATTCATTCATTATAGAAACAATCCTAGCTCCTTTAGCTCCAATACAAGCGCCCACAGGATCAATATTGGGTAATCTAGAAAAAACAGCCATCTTGCTTCTCACTCCTGGATCTCGAGCAATTCCTTTGATCTCGATAATCCCTTCAGTAATTTCCGGAACTTCGACAGCAAAAATAGCGGGGACCAGAAAGGGATGAGAACGAGAAAGATAAACTTGAACACCTTGATTATTTTTTTCCACCGCATAAACATAAAACCTCATCCTTTGACCTGGTCTATAGTTTTCTCCAAAAATTGTTTCATTTTTAAACATAACTCCTAAAATTTTTCCTAGATTAACAAAAACATTACCATTAGCATCTTTTCTTTCTATGATTCCACTTATAGCTTTTCCTTCTTTATTTTTAAACTCACTATATAAAGAATGCTTTTCTGTTTCTCTTAACTTCTGTAAAATTACCTGTTTAGCCGTTTGAGCAGCAATACGACTAAATTCTTCTTTAACTGGAAGAAGAATATGAATTTCTTCGCCCACTTTGATTTCAGGATTTATTTTTTGAGCTTCTTCTATTAAGATATGTCTTTGAGAATTAAATTTAATACTTTTCTCTTCAATTTCTTTAGGGTCAATGACCTGTTTTACTAAATAGAAATTAATTTTGTCTCCTTCCTTTTTAGCTTTAATATTAGCTTCTCTAAATTCAGAATCTTTCTTATAAGCAATAGCTAATGATTCCAAAACGGCATTTTCTACTTCCTCCTCAGAAAGACCCCTGTTTTGAGAAATTTGGTTAATTAAGTTGTTAATTTTACTAAAAGGTATCATTGTTCATAATTTAATTTAATTATACAGACCGGTATTCTAATTTATATGATATAATAAATATTATAAAACAAACAATAACAGAGAAAATTGATAGCAATGGAAAACTTAATAAAATTTTTATCGTTAGTTTTTTGGATTTTATTGATCACTTCTATGTTTTTATGGTATAACGATAATAAAAATTTATTTTTCCCTAAAAGAGAAACAATTGAAAAATCTTATAATCCTAATCCTTTTAAGTAATTTTTTAATTTTTACTGTAAAAGTGGATTTTCCCTCCCTCTAACTTCAAAATGAAGATGACATCCTGTTGGCCCTTCAGTATAACCAGTATTTCCTACATAACCAACCAATTCTCCTTTTTGGACCTTTTCTCCAATTTCTACTGTTCTTAAACTTAAATGCCCATAAAGGGTGTAAAAATTAGTATGTTTAATTATTATATAATTACCATAACCTGAATTCCATCCGTCTATAGATTCAATAACAATACCGTCTTGACTTGAATACACAGGTGAACCACAAGGAGCAGCTATATCAGAACCATTCTGGCTATGCTTTTTACCCCAATTAAAGCCAGAAACAGGCACAATTAAATCTCCCAATTTAGTCATGGCAGAAACATATCTACCAACTACTCGAGTGAGAGAATTTCTACTTTCCAACCTCACATTTGGCTTTATTCCTGGAAGGACAATTTTTTCTCCCTCTTTAACTACAGATTTCTCGGTTAGATAATTAGCTTCTAAAATTTTTTCTAAAGGAAGATTAAATTTTTTACTCACTGACCAAAGTGTTTCTCCTTTTTTAAGGATATAAACTAGATTTTTCTTCTCTTCTTCTGTTCTTTTTTGAAAAACCTTATTAATTTTATCAATATCTTCTTGATCAAAATTTTTAGGAATTAAAAAATCTTGGTAAGAAGCAGAATTATTCTTTTTTTCTACCTCAAAAACTCCTAAAAAATCTTGAGCAAAGACAAAAGAACTCCACAATAACAAACTAAAAATGATTGTTATTTTTGAAGTACTAATGGTTAATAAATTATAACATATTTATAGATCTAAGCAAAAAATTTTGAACTAGGTTAACAAATTGAAAAAGATATCCTCCCATAAAAAAAATAAATACAAAAATAATTAAAAATCCGTAATTTTCTAAATAGCTATAATCTTCCAGGGATAATTTATATAAAAATACTTTAGAGCCATCTAGGGGAGGAATAGGTAAAAGATTAAATATCGCTAAGGTTAAATTTATCCTTAACCCTAGTAGCCATATTTCTTGAGAAGAAAATTTATAAAGTAACAAAAAAAACAAAGCTAAAAAAATATTAACCAAAGGACCTGCTAAAGCAATGTAAATTGAATCCCTTTGGGGATTCTTTAAATTATAAGGATTATAAAGAACTGGTTTAGCCCAACCAAAAATTATCTTAGCTAAATAAAAAGAAACAAGAGGTAAAACTAAAGTGCCCAAAGGATCTATGTGTGGAATAGGATTTAAGGTAATTCTACCTTCATATTTAGGGGTGTAATCTCCTAATTTGTAAGCAACATAACCATGGGCTACCTCATGAAGAATAATAGAATAAACTATAATAAGAAATAAAATAAAAAGGGTTGTTATCATATCTTAATCTCTCCCCTAAGAACTTTTTTGCGACAATCTTTGCATACCAACAAACGGAAATGAGATTTATTATTGTTTCCTTTGGGGTCAATTTTTAAATACTGAAGATTAGATTTTTGAAAATATGTATTTACAGGATTAAACTTACCCCTTAATTTTTTTCTTTTAACTACCTTTCTATAACCCTTGTGGCAAATTTCGCATTGTCTCATCTTAGGAGAATATTATATCATAAAATTATTAAAAAGAGTAGGTTATTTTTAATTCATTAGAAGAGACTGGTTCTTCTTGAATTAAACGAGCCTCGGGAAAATTTTGAGAAATAAAGTCTTTAACCGATAAAATATCTTCTGTTTTTACTTTCAAAGAAAAACTTAGATTAGAACCTGAAGATAACTTAACTTCATCTAAGGAATCAATATTTACTAAAGAAACTAATAATTGCCATTTTTTAAGATTATTTTCATCAAGATAATTTTTAATATTTAGGAAATCATTTATTTTAGAAGATAAATCGGATATAGAAACTTGAGATGAAATTTGCTTTTCAATATATTTCTTTTCTTTATCCAAACGAAAACTTAAGGTTAAAAAGGAAAAAGAAAAGAAAAAGGCTAGTAATGTCAGAAAAACAACTAACATAATTAATATAGAGGGTAATCGATTTAAAAAATATGCTAAAGAAGTTTTTAAAGGTAAGAAATCTAAAACTTTTTTTCCTTTGAGTATTTGATTCAAAATTAAAAAACTTCCTTCTACTATTATTGCCTCTGGACTTTTTTCTTGAATTATCTGAGAATGAGAAATATTTTCTATTGGTCTAATTTTTTCCCAGGAAAAAAGTAATACTTTTCCTTCTGGATCTAAATCAGTTTTAAAAAAACCGTAATACCTAGAAATCAAAAATTGATAGTCGGCACCAGAAGTACTTTCTTCCCAAATCATTTTTTCTATTTTTAGTTTTTTTATCAGCATTACCAAAATCGAATTTTTTTCTAATATAAAGACTAAATAATCATCTTCAAAATTAATAATTGCATTGTCTAATAGATACCGAAAATAAACAGTATTTGAAGGAGTAATAAAGAGAGGTATGATTTGTTTAAACTGAAAAATATTTATGATTTTAGTTATTATATCTTTATTTACAAAATAAATATTTAAAATAGATAAAGAAGAACCTATTCGATATTTATCTTCTTCGTAAGAAAAAGAATATTTCTCTAAAGGAAGAGGAAAAACTGTTTTTAAATAATTAAAAATCCCGCTACTAGAAACAAGGGATCTATTAATTATCTCTTTTTGAAATAGAAAAATAGGTAAATTTAATATTACCCCAACAACTCTGGTTCTATATTTAGAAGCAATATTTTCTAAAACTCTTTCTAGGTTATCAAAGTTAAAAACTTGTTGCTCGTAAATTGAAGCTTCAAATTTTTCGCTTTGAAATATCTTGAATTCTTCACCTATTTTCTTTAGTCTTAAAAAATATACTTCTTGACAATTAACAATTATTAAGTCAAATTTTTCACTAAAATCGATCATTTATTATTAAAACTTAAAAAGTTGCCTTACTTTATATTATAACTTTATATTCTCTTATTTAAAAATTATGAAAATTATCTTCTAAACCATAATCCTAAATTAGAAAAACGAAATTCTGGAAATAATAAATATGGATCTTCAACGATTTGAATATCTTTATTAATAAGATATAGATAATAAGGATTAAGTAAAAATACATTATTACCGTTATTTAAAATTCTCTCTTCTATTTGAAGAATTTGTTCATTAAACTTTATCTGAGGATCCAAAATCAAATTTTGGAATTTTTTTTCCAATTCAATATCATTAAAATTGTTAATATTAAGACCACCCTGAGACCAAAAATAAAAAAGAAAAGGAGGATAAGAAAAATTAAGACCATATAAAATAGCAGAATAGTTTTTCTCCTCCAGAAGTTTATTGATATCGCTTTCTTCTACTAAAGAAATTTTTATATTAAATTTTTCTTTTAAATACCTAGCTATATCAGGATAAAAATAAGTTGCAGGTACCGTTATTTCTAAATCCTTTAATGAAATATTTTCATTTTTTTCATGTTTTCTTTCCGGTAGCTGTGGATCTTTGAGAGCTAAGAGTTTTCTTATTTTAGAAGAAAAAATATATTTACTTTCTTCGGCCCTATCTTGAAAAATTTTTTGTATAATTTCTCTACGATTAATATTTTTATCTAAAAATAAAATTTTTTCTTGGGAAATATTTTTACTATTAAAAAATATGCCCACAATACGTGGTAAAACAAATTCTTTAACATGATAATGATAAGCAATATTAATAGGTAATTTAAAATAGTTGATGCCAGCTAATCCATCAATATTTTTAAGAAGTAAAGCATCAAAAGCATCCTTAGCACTGGGATAAACATAAAAAAGCACTTGATCTAAAAATGGTTTTTTATTGAAAAATTGATTTCTTTTTAAAGTTATGATTTTTAAATTGGCTTTTTCTTCTATTTTATCTAAAACAAAAGGTCCGCTACCTATTTGATAAACTTCATAAGGTACCTCAGGTAAATTATATTGAGATAATTTTCGATGCGGTAAAATAGAAAGACGAGAAAGATTATAGATAAAGTAGTTATCATTATTTTTAAGTTTAAATTCTGCTTTCTTTTCATCAATTATTTTTAATTCACTATTTTCAAAAAATCTTTTATATTCTGGTAAGCCATATTTTTTTATTGATTCAAAAGAAAAAAGAATATCATCAGTAGTAATTTTTGATCCGTCGCTCCATTTTAATTCATCCTTTAACTCTATTTGTAACGTTAAAAGATCAGAAGAAAAAAAGAAGTTTTTTATATACTTAGAAGAAATTTTACCTTGATAAAATTCAATTAGGGGCGGGTAAACTATATTAGTAATGACTTTCTCGATCTCTTTTTGAGGATACAGAGGATTAAGATTATCGAAATTTTCGAAAAATCCTTCTCGATACATTCCTCCATATTTAGGTTTGACAAAATATTTGCTATTAATTAAAGGAAAAAATATAAAAAATATTCCTAAAAGAAAAAATAAAAATATTAAAATCAGTTCTCTTGGTCTTTCAAAAAAAAACAATCTTCTTAATCTAAGAAAAAGTTCTCTCATTAAATAACTAAAATTTTTTGTTCTTTTAAATAATTTTTACGAGTGAAATTAGCACAAAACCAATAACTAAAATCCAGGTTAAATAATAAATTTTCTCCTCAAATCCTCTTCTTTTAAAGAAAAAATCGGCTTGAGAACCAAATAAAACTCCACCTTCGGCTCCTCTTTGCTGAATCAAAATTAAAAAAATAACAGCTATTCCCAGGATTAATTGAAAAAGATCAAGAATCATCTTTGTTTTAAATTAATATTAATTATGTTTAATTAATCTATTTTAACATAATTTAATTATTTTAAAAGATTTATTTTAAATCAAAAGATTTAGATTTATAATTATAAATATAATATAATATAAAGAGAAAATGATAAGAATAGTTAAAATATCAATTTTTGCATTTATTTTTTTATTTTCTCAGGTTAATCTTTCTTTTGCTCAAGAATCTCAAGTTTTTCCTTCAGCAAAGTGGGCGTG
>JBBINE010000007.1:0-1983 GCA_037444025.1 bacterium
GTTTTACTGGAGCTATTAGAACTAATGAACTTGGTGTTAAAACTTTAATGGTAAATTCAGGATTACCACTTGGAGGAACTTGCGTTAATGTTGGTTGCGTCCCTTCAAAAACATTAATATATTTTGCTGAAATTTTAAATAAAGTGAGAAATCATAATCTACCATTTTTGGAAACAGAAATTAGAAATTTTGATTTTAGAAGAGCAATTAATGAAGAGAAAAAATAAGTTATTGTATATAGGAATGATATTTAAAAATATGTTTTTAAAAAAGTTTTATTTAGTTTTAGATGTGATTCTTTTTATTTTTTCTGCTTTCTTTATAATTTTTCCAGTTTTTACAACTAAGGGTAATAACATCAAAACCCAAATTTATTATCTGAAATTAAATGAGTATTTAATGATTTTTATTTTATCTTGACTAATTTCGTTAAATATTACTTTTTTGATTTATAAAAAAAAGGAACTGAAATTTTCAATTTTTCCTAATTTAAGCTTTGCTTCAGTCGGTGGAATTTTAGGAATTTTTTCTGGACTTTTAACAACTGCTTTATGTATTTCTTGTTTAGCTCCAATTTTTGCTTTTTTAGGTTTAGGAGTAGGAACACTCTTTTTAGCTTTTAAATATAAATTTTATATATTTTGGATATCAACAACTTTACTTTCTTTGTCTTTATATTTAAATTTGAGGCAGATTAATAAAAAGAAATGTGAAAATTACTAATGAATGTTTCCTCATGTTATAATTAACATAATGGCAAAAGAAATTGATTTACTAAAAGAAATCAAAAAAGAAGAAAAGAAAAAAACTTATTGATTTAAATGAAGTTTTAAAAAGGTATAAAATGAAATGAATGAAAATTTACTCTAAAATATGTGTATTAAAAGATCTAGATAAATTAGATGTTTAAGTAAGGAAAAGAATGGGCTCGTAGCTCAGGGGGGAGAGCGTCTCCATCACAAGGAGAAGGTCGCTGGTTCAAATCCAGCCGAGCCCAAATGGATTTTTACGAAACAATAAAAAATTACCCGAAACAATTTGAATATCATCCCGAAATAATAGGAAAACTTTATCGAAGCTTTAAATACTTTGTTGTTTGTGGCATGGGAGGATCTCATTTAGCTGTTGATATTTTAAAAAATTTATATTCAAATATTTTTGTTCATAAAAATTATGGACTTCCAAATTTACCAAAAGAGATTTTGAAAAATTCTCTAATTATTACAATTTCTCACTCCGGAAATACTGAAGAAACAATAGATTCTTTTATGACTGCCCTAAAAAATAAATTAAGTATTTTAGCTATATCAACTAATGGAAAACTTATCAAGCTTTCAAAAAAATATAAAATACCTTATATAGAAATTCCAGGGAAAGAAATACAACCAAGATTAGCTTTAGGCTATCATCTTAAAGCAATATTAAAAGTTGTCGATCCCAAAATAAGCATAAATTTTTTATCTTACACTCTCAATGTTGAAAATTTAGAAAGAGAGGGAAGGGAAATAGTAGAAAAAATAAGAAACAAAGTTCCTATAATTTACTCATCAGAAAAGAATGAATTTTTAGCCTACAACTTTAAGATTAAATTTAATGAAACAAGTAAAATTCCAGCTTTTCACAATGTTTTTCCTGAATTAAATCACAATGAAATGGAAGGAATTTTAAATTCATCTTTAAAATTTTCTTTTGTATTTCTTTTTATAAAAGATAATCTTGATGATAAAAAAAATCAAAAAAGAATAACTCTAATGAAAAAATTTTTAAACGAGAATAATTTTGAAGTTTTGGAAATAAATTTAAAGAGCTACTCTGTAAAAGGGATATCTAATTTTCAAAATCGTTTTCATCAAATATTTTCAGTTTTGATTTTGGGGGATTTTATTTCTTACTTTTTGGGAAAATTTTACAGAAAACCACCGGAATCAATATTTATAGAAAAGTTTAAAAATATGCTATAATATAAAGGATATAAAAAAGAAA
>JBBINE010000007.1:1993-32999 GCA_037444025.1 bacterium
TAATAGCCCTTTAGATAGTTTAATGCTTTGATTGATTGGTTAATACCTATGAGATATGAGTGACAAAGGGAGGAAATGCTTAGAAACATTGAAAAGTACAACTAGTGACGAATTGGTGAACATTAAAAAATACATCTTTGTGAGATATTCAATATAGAATAAACATTTATCTTAGAAAATTGGGTTTATAATAAATTCTACCGCGGGGTGGTGGAGTAGGACCACGCGGGTCTCATAAGCCCGAGACGCAGGTGCAAATCCTGCCCCCGCAACAAGTCGTAGTTTTAAAATGAAATAAAAAATGTTTTACGGTCTCAATACATATATTTTATTACTTTCAAGATTAATCTTAGGCATTTATTTTATTTTTAATGGTTACAATCATTTTAAAAACTTAAAATCCATGGTGGAGTATGCTAAAAGTAAAAATATTCCTTCGCCAACTTTATCAATTATAGTCACAGGAATTTTGCTTTTAATAGGAGGAATTACAATTTTAATAGGAAATTATATCGAAATTGGTATTTTATCTTTGACATTGTTCTTTTTACCGGTAACATTTATGATGCATAATTTTTGGGCTGAAACTGACTCTCAGATGAAAATGCTACAAATGGTAAATTTTATGAAAAATTTAGCTTTATGGGCAGCGCTCTTATTTCTACTTTTTGTTCCTCAACCTTGGCCTTATAGTTTTAGGTTGTGGTGATAATGAAAAAAATTTTAATTTTAGGAGGGGGTTTTGGAGGAGTTTATACCCTAAAGTATCTTCATAAATTTTTTCATGGAAATAGAAATATAAAACTTATTTTAGTAAATAAGAAAAATTATTTTCTTTTTACTCCACTTTTGCATGAAGTTGCAACTGGTAGTATCTCTTTAGAAAATATAATTGAACCTATAAGAGAAATAATCAAATGTTGCGATTATAATTTTGTTCAAGGAGAAGTTAAAAAAATAGATTTAGAAAATAAAAAAGTTTATTTAAATAATTTTGAAATTGATTATGATTTTTTGGTTATTGCTTTAGGTTCTAAAACAAATTTTTACAATATTTCAGGAGCAGAAGAGAATTCTTTTACTTTAAAAACATTATATGATGCTATAAAACTTAGAAATCATTTTGTTTATAATCTCGAATTAGCTTTGGAAAACCCAGCGGAAGAACTTTTAAATTTTGTTATTGTAGGAGGTGGAGCAACAGGGGTTGAACTTGCAGGAGAAATGTCAGAATATTTTTATTCTACTTTTTCAAAATTCTATCCAAGAGAATTAATAGATAAGATCCAAATTTTTTTAATTGAAAAAGGCCAGGAACTTATACCTCAATTTTCTTCAAAACTTAGAAAAATTGTTTTTGATGTTTTAATAAAAAAGAAAATAAAAGTTTTGTTTAATAAAAGAGTTATTGAAGTCGGGAAAAATTTTGTTAAATTTGATGATAAAACTGAAATTAAAACTAATACTGTTATCTGGACAGCAGGAATAAGGCCAAATTTACCAGAAATTTTAGGAAAGATAGAAAAAGATAAAAATGAAAGATTAGTTTTAAATGAATATTTACAAGTTAAAAATTATGAAAATGTTTTTGCGATTGGAGATAATTGTTGTTTTATTCAAAACGAAAAGCCTTTGCCGCAACTTGCTCAAGTTGCAGTGAGACAAGCAAAAATTTGTGCAGAAAATATTTTTAATTTGATAAATAATAAATTGATAAATAATAAATCATTAAAAAATTTTAGATATAAACACCAAGGAGATTTGATTTCTTTAGGAAGATTTTTTGCCATAGGTGAAATTAAAGGATTTAGTTTTACGGGAAAATTAGCCTGGGTTTTATGGAGAGGAGTTTATCTTTCAAAAATGATTTCTTTTCCCCATCAAGTTAGAACTTTTGTTGATTTTATTTTAGATCTATTCTATCCAAGAGATATTTCAGAGTTATGATTTTCATTTAAGTTTAAGTCTACAAACTTTAATCTTTTAAATTCCCTAATGATTCAATCTCTGAATCTATAAAACAAGCTCTACCTCCTATTCTTTCCAATCCAGCAAAATCTTTAATTTTAGAATTTATAAAATATGCATCATTCCTTATTTCTCTTAAATCACTCAATGATTCAATTTCTGATTCTACAAAATAGACATGACCCAATATTCTTTCTAATTTATTTAAATTTCTATCTTTAAAACCTATAAAATAAAAATCTCTTCCTATTCTTATTAAATTATCTAGTAATTTAATTTTTGATTTTTAATCTTTTTTAAAAATTCTAATAATTTAATTTTCTTAGCCATTAATTTTATATAATTTTATATAATTATTTTATAAAAATTTTTGATGATTAAAATTATGATAAAATTAAAAAGTAATGGAAGAAGGATTAACTTTTGACGATGTTTTATTGATTCCACAAAGATCGGAAATTGATTCAAGAAAAGATATTGATCTTTCTTCAAAGATTTATCCTGGAATTGTTTTAAATTTACCTATAATTTCTGCTTCTATGGATACTATCACTGAATCGGATATGGCTATAGCTATGGCAAGAAATGGTGGATTAGGAATTATTCATAGATTTTGTAATATTGAATACCAAGTTGAGCAAGTTTTAAAAGTTAAAAGAGCAGAAAGCTATCTTATTGAAAATCCTATTTGTGTTGATCCAGACTTAACATTGAGAGAGATAAAAGAAAAATCTGAGGAATATAATTTTCAAACATTTTTAGTTGTTGATAAAGATAAAAAACTTTTGGGATTAATTTCCAAAAGAGATTATGTTTTAGAAAACGATGATAATAAAAAAGCTAAGGAAATTATGACACCTTTTGAAAAACTTATTGTTAGTTATGAGAAAATTGATTTTGAAAAAGCAAAAGAAATTTTTAAAAAATTCAAAATAGAAAAAATTCCTATAATTGATAAAAGTAGAAAAGTTTTAGGGCTTATTACTTTTAAGGATCTTAGAAATTCTTTAAACAAAAAAGCAAGCAGGGATAAAAAAGGAAGACTTTTGGTAGGAGCTGCTATAGGAATTAGAGGAGATTACATGGAAAGAGCGGAAGAATTAATAAAAGCAGAGGTTGATATTTTATGTATTGATGTAGCTCATGGACATCTAGAAAAATGTTTGCGAGCGGTATCAGAAGTTAAGAAAAAATTTCCGGAAATTCCTTTAATTGCTGGGAATATAGCTACAGAGGAAGGAGCAAGAGATTTAAAAAAATCAGGAGCTGATATTATTAAAATTGGTATTGGACCAGGAAGTGCTTGTACTACGAGGATAGTGGCTGGCTCCGGTGTACCTCAGCTTAGTGCTATTGTATCAGCAAAAAAAGGAGCAGGAGAAACACCTATTATTGCTGATGGAGGTTGTAAAAATTCAGGTGATATTGTCAAAGCTTTAGCAGCTGGAGCAAATGCTGTAATGTTAGGTTCACTTCTTGCTGGAACAGATGAAGCTCCGGGTAAAATTTTTACTCTCAATGGAAAAAGGGTTAAAGCTTTTAGAGGGATGGCCTCATCTACTGCTTTTGAAGCTAAAATTTCTAAAACACGCGAGGAAGCTTTATATACTCCAGCTTCTGAAGGTGTTGAATATGGATTTATTGAATATAAGGGATCGGTAAATGAAATTTTAATAAATCTTGCAAAAGGGATGCGCTCAGGTTTCAGCTATTCTGGAGCTAAAAACTTGAGTGAACTTTGGCTAAAAGCCCAATTTATTAAAATTACCGAATCAGGAAAAAGAGAAAGTTATCCTCATAGTATAAATTATTTTTAAATGCCAGAATTACCAGAAGTTGAAACTATAAAAAAATTTCTACAAAGGAAAATTAAAGGAAAAATAATCAGAGATATAAAAGTTTTAAATAAAAAGCAAATTCAAGGTAGTTATAAAAAGTTTATTGGAGAAGAAATTTTAAATATTAAGAGGAGGGGTAAATTTTTAATTTTTCAGCTAAGGAGAAATAAATCAGTGTTGGTTCATTTGAAAATGACAGGACAGTTATTAATAGAAGATAAACCAAACAAATTTACCAGAATTATTTTCAATTTATCGTCAGTTAAAGATAAAAACAAAATAGAAAAAAGAGATTGTAGTTTAATTTTTAATGATATTAGGAAGTTTGGTTACATAAAATTTATAGAAAACAAAGAAAAGACTGAACCTAAAAAAATAGGACCAGAACCACAGGAACTTACATTTCAGTATTTAAAGGATATATTATCTAAGTCCCGAAGAGCAATAAAGCTTGTTTTAATGGATCAGAGCAAAATTGCTGGTTTGGGTAATATTTATACTAATGAATCTTTATTTTTAGCTAAGATTAATCCTTTGAAATCTGCTAATAAACTGATAGATAAAGAAATAAAACGACTTTTAAAAGCTATAAAATTAGTAATCAAAAAGGCTATCAAGTACGGAGGAACAAGTTTTAATTCTTATCTAAAACCAAATAAATCTAAAGGTAAATATCAAAATATTTTTTTGGTTTATCGAAGAAAAGGAGAAAAATGTCCGAGATGTAAAGAAAAAATTCAATATATAAAAATTGGAAATAGAGGAACATTTTTTTGTCCTTCTTGCCAAAAATGGAAGGATTAGTTTTGTTTAATAAACCAAAAGGAAAAACTTCTTATGAAATTGTTGAATATTTTAAAGAATTAACTAAAAATAAAGTAGGACATGGTGGCACATTAGATCCTTTTGCAGAGGGACTTTTAATTCTAGGAATAGGAGAATACACTAAAGAACTTCATCAATTTTTACAAGAAAGCACCAAAACCTATATAGCTGAAATTGAATTAGGAAAGATTTCAAATACTTATGATGTAAAAGGAGAAATAGAGGAAATGAAGCAAAATAATCAGCAAGAATTCTTGAATAATAATATTAACCTAAGGATGCATAATAATTCTTATATACCTGAGAATACAAATGAAATAAAAAAAATTTTGATTTCTTTTATTGGCGAGATAGAACAAATTCCACCTCCATTTTCGGCTGTAAAGATTAAAGGAAAACCTGCTTACCAATATGCAAGAGAAGGCAAGAAAATTAAATTAAAAACAAGAAAAGTTAAAATTTATGAAATTAAAATTTTAGAATACGATCCGCCAATTTTGAAAATAGAAACAGTTGTTGGTTCAGGAACCTATATTAGAAGTTTAGCTCATGATATTGGACAAAAATTGGGATGTGGGGCTTATTTGAGAAATCTTTTGCGAACTAAAATAAATGAATTTAATTTATCTCAAGCTTTAACTTTTGTTGACATGGAAAAAGATTATTTAGAATTTTATGCAAAGATTTATGGAAGAGTACAAGGAGTTGGATTTAGATTTTTTACTGAAAGTTATGCTCAAGAATTTAATATTAATGGTTATGTTAAAAATTTAATTGATGGAACAGTTCTAGTTTTGGCACAGGGTAGGGAAAAGGATTTGCAAAAATTTATTTTTAAGTTGAAACAAGGACCAAGAGTTTCGCAAGTAGAAAGATTGGATATTGTTTTTAGAAAACCTTTAAATATTTTTTCCGACTTCAAGGTAGCTTTTTAATTTTTCAATTATTTCTTTTTGATAAGAAACAAGTTTTTCTTTAGCTGTTTCTAAATCAAAATATTCTCCTTTATCAACTTCTGGAATTTTAATTTTTTTTCCTAAATATTCAATTTTAATTAAATTACTTCTTACTTCAATATTTCCTAAATTTTTTTCTAAAACAAAAACATGCAAAATTTTTGTAGGATTTCTAACTTCTCCTAAATAAAAAATTTTATTTTTATCTTCCTTTAAATCAATTCCAGTTTCTTCTTTGAATTCTCTTAACCCCGTATCGAGTAGAATATCGGGACGTACGACGTCCCGATATTTGTTTTGAAATTGATTTGCTACTTCGCCTTTAGGTATACTCCAAGAGTTTAAGTCTTTATTTTTCCACAAAGGACCCCCTGGATGAACTAAAAAAACTTCTATTTTTTTATTTTTTCTATAAACTAAAATACCAGAACTTTTTTTCATTTTTATAAGATTTTAATTTAAAATATTATTAAAATTAAAAACCTTTATAAATAAAATTTTATTCAAAAATGAAAAAGGAGAATACTAAAAATTTCCCAAAGAAAAACATCAATGAAAGGAAAAAGATATTTAATCTTATCAACAAAACTCTTAAAAAACTATATCCTCAGATAAAGATAGCCTTAAATTATTCTAATCCCTGGGAACTTTTGGCAGCTACTATACTTTCAGCTCAAACAACGGATAAAAAAGTCAACGAAGTTACTAAAAAACTCTTTAAAAAATATAAAAGTTTAGATGATTATTTGAAAGTTGATATAAAAGAATTTCAAGAAGATATAAAAAGTATTAATTATTATAAAAATAAGGGTAAATTTATTTTAGAAAATGCTAAAATAATTAAAGAAAAATTCAATGGTAAAGTTCCTCGGTCAATGGAAGAAATGCTTCAGCTTAAAGGAGTTGCAAGAAAGACTGCAAATATTGTTTTAAGTGTTGCTTACAATGTTTTTGAAGGAATTGCAGTTGATACTCATGTTAAAAGGCTTAGTAAACTTTTAGGACTTACAGATGAAATTAAACCAGAAAAAATAGAAAAAGATCTAATGAAAATTATTCCTCAAGGTCCGGAATGGAGAGATTTTCCCTTAAGGCTAATTCAATATGGAAGAGAATATTGCCCAGCAAAAAAACATAATCATCAAAATTGCCCTTTAACGAAAATATTGAGTAAGATTAAATAAATAGCATAAAAATATATCATAAGTCATTTACTCTCCTTAAAATTGTATTAATTTTACTTATAGTTGGTATCTTATTAGCAGTAAAATAAGAATTTATAATAGATTTCTTTCTGAGAAAGAAATTAAAACTCTATACAATGTTTATAATAATCTAGCAAAATAGATGTAGTTTTTATCTTATTTCAGCTTTAAATGATTCTTTTAATGTTTTAGTTATTTTATTTATCTCCTTTTCTACTTCTTCATCTTTTAAAGTTTTTTTAGGATTTTGAAAAATAAGCCTTAAAGTAATTGATTTTTTGTGGCTATCTTCTTTAGGGAAGTAAATATCTAATAATTCTATGTTTTTGAAATTTAATAATTTTAGTTTTTTAATGTTTTCTATTATATATTTAGTATCCAAGGTTTTGCCAACTAGAAAAGAAATATCCCTTGTTATTTCTGGATAATCGCCCCAATAAACAAATTCAGAATAAGGTTGATAAAAGTTTATTAATTTTTCAAGATCAATTTCTAAAAAAGCAACACTTAAGTCAAGATCATATATTGTTTCAATTTTCTGAGAAAAAAGCCCCATTATGCCAATTTTTTCATTTTTTAAAGAAATAGAGCAAGCAATATTGGAAAAATCAAATTTTTCCTTTTTAAAAACTTGGTTTGTTTTGATATTTAATTTTTTCATTAAATAGTTAAAAACAGATTTTATTTCTTTTAATGTTTCTTCTCTGTTTTTTGAAGCACAAACAATGGCTAATTTATACTTTTCTTCATTTACTCTTTCAGCTGTTTTGCTAAGGTTAAAAATTTTTATTTCTCTATATCTCTTTTGATTAAAAGCAATAGCTTTTACAAGATTAGGAAGAAGAGAAAATTGATAATATTTGTAATTTTCGCTTATAGGGTTAGAAAGAAAAATTTTTTCTTTTGCTAATTCAGCAAAAATTTCCGCATCTTTTTCTCCTATAAAACTATAAAAATAAACTTCAGAAAAATTTAGCTTAATAAGACAATCTTTAAGTAAATAGTTAAATTCTATTTTGTTATCAAGATAACTTGGATGAGGTGAATAATTGAATTTTTTAGGTATGTTATCGAAGCCATAAAGTCTACCTATTTCTTCATAAATATCTTCTTCTGAATTAATATCAAGTCTTTCGTTATCAATTTTTTTAACATAAGAATCTATTTCTTTTTTGCTTAGATCAATACCCAAATATTTTTTTAATCTTTCGTGATTAATTTTAGGGATGTTTTTAGAGAAGAAATTAGATTTTTTTATCATAATTTTACCTTTACAAATATCTCCGTCAGCTAACGATTGAATTAAAGAAGAAATTCTCTCTAGAGCTTTTAAAGTTCTTTGAGGAATAATTTTTCTTTCAAATCTATAACTTGCTTCAGTAATAAGATTAAGATTTCTAGAGATTTGATATATTGCTTCAGGATTAAAAATAGCCGCTTCAATAAATATATTTTTAGTATTTAAATCAACTTCAGCAAATTTACTTCCTTTTATTCCTGCTAAAGCTAATATATTTTTTTTATCAGTAATCAAAATAGCATTTTGAGGCAATTCATATTCTTTCTTATCTAAGGAAAAAAACTTTTCTCCTCTTTTACTTTCTCGAATAATAATTTCTTTAGGTGAGCTATTTTTTACTGAATAAATTTTATCAAGGTCAAAAATATGTAGAGGCGCATTATATTCAATCATAACAAAATTAGCTAAATCTACCACCAAATTAACTGAGTTTAAACCATAAAATTCGACAAATTCCTTTAACCAAGGTGGAGAAGGTTTATTTTTTATATTCAATATGACTCTACCAAAATAGAATGGTGTTTGAGAAGAACGATTAATAACTTTGACAAGCTGAAAAATATTTTTATTTGTTTCTTTAATTCTTATTTGGGGAGCTATTATTTTATTCTTAGTTAAAAGAGCGATTTCTTTAGCCATTCCAATCAAACTACCACTATCAGCAAATCTATTTGGTAAAATATCTATATCCAAAACATTTTCTTCAATATTCGTTTCAAAAGCTTTCATTGTTAAAATTTCAGTAATTTTTTCTTTATCTATTTTTCTTTTTAAATAATTTTGTAAATCTTGAATTCTAAATTTCATTGACTCTTAAATCAAAAGAATGTAAAATTCTTATATCATTAATTTTATATTTAAGCATAATTAATCTTTCAATACCAGTACCAAAAGCATAACCCTGAAATTTATTTTTATCAATATTGGCTTCTTTTAAAATGAAAGGATGAATCATTCCAGCTCCAGCAACTTCAAGCCAACCTGTTTTTTTACATACTTCGCAACCCTTTTGAGAACACAAGATACAGCTTAAATCTATCTCTACGCTTGGTTCAGTAAAGGGAAAATAGGAAGGTCTAAATCTTAATTTTATTTTTTCTTTAAAGTATCTATTAAAAAATTCTTCAAAAATAAATCTCAAATGAGATAAATTATTTTCTTTACCAACTGAAATACCTTCAAGTTGATGAAATTCAAAATCATGACGAGAATCTGTAGCCTCAAATCTAAAAACTTTTCCAGGGATAACCCCATTAATTGGTGGTTTATATTTTTTAAGAAAAGGAACTTGAAAAGAAGAAGTATGGGTTCTAAGTAAATATTTTGGAGGATTTTTCAACCAAATAGTACTCCACATATCACGAGCGGGATGATAAGGAGGAATGTTTAAAGAATCAAAATTTTCATATTCATTAACTAATTCTGGACTATCTATAACTATAAAGCCCAATTCTAAGAAAATCTGAATAATTTTTCTCAATTCTTGGGTAATTAAATTTAGAGAGGCTAAGTTTCTTTTGTATCCAGGATGATAAAAATCAAAGTCAATTTCCGATTCAGTAAAATTTTTCTTTTTTTCCTCAAAGAAAGATATAATTTTACTTTTTACTTGATTATACAAAAAACCAATCTTTTTTTTATCTTCTGTATCTAAGTTTTTAAATAAAGAAGGAAAATTAGCTAAGTAACTTTTTCTCCCAAGATATTTTATTCTTACTTTCTCTAGTTCATCCAAAGAAGAAATTTGAGATACTTCGTTCTCTATTAAATGTAAAATTTTGTTTAACTCTTCTTCAAAATTCATATTTTAAAAATAAAAATATTTTTAATTAAATACTAGAAAAGAAATATTAGATTCTTAATTTTATTTTAATTATATTACAATTTTTATCTTTGGGACTAATTTTAAATTAGAAAGATAAAATATTTTACTTTTATAACCTTCTTTTAAACGCTTCTTTCAATGTCTCTGGATCCAATTTCACCGCCCAGTGGTATACCACGAGCTAGACGAGTAAATTTAACCTCAGGATATTTTTTAATAAAAATTTCAATGTATTTTAAAGTTGGTTCTGCTTCTCGAGTATAAGGAAGAGCAATAAGCACTTCGTCTATTTTTTTAGATGCTAATCTTTCTTCAAAAATTTTAAATCTTTCTTTTATAAGTGATTTATCTTCGAAGGGTAAAATCAAACCTCCTAGAATAAAATATTTACCTTTGAAAATTTTTGTTTCTTCTAGAGTGATAACATCTGTTTCTCTAGCTACGACAGCTATTAATTTATCATCTCTTTTAGGATTTAAACATATAGAACATAATTTTTCTGTAGTGGGAAAAAAGCAATTTTCACAAAAACTAACATTTTCGAATAGTATTTTAAAATTATCTAAAAAAGCTTGTTTGAAATTTTTATCTTGTCTAACTAACCAAAAAAAAAGTCTTATAGCTTGACGAGTTCCTATTTCAGGAAAAGAATCAAAGAAATCAATTATTTTTTTAAAGAGAGGAATAAGCATTTAATGTAATTCTAATTCTTGAGGTTGTAATTCCAATGAATAGAAAGAAACTGTTTCGTTATCAAAATAAAGATCAACACTACCTATAGGCCCATTTCTATGTTTAGCGATAATAACATTTACTTGATTAGAAGGCAGGGAAGATTCAGTTTCTTTGGGTCTATGAATAAATAAAACTACATCAGCATCTTGTTCTAAACTACCACTTTCTCTAAGATCAGAAAGTTTAGGTATCGAAGAAATTCTTTTTTCTGGTTCTCTTGACAATTGAGAAACAGCCAAAACAGGAACTTCTAATTCTCTAGCTAATTCCTTTAAACTTTTAGAAATTTCTGTTACTTCTTGAACTCTACTTTCAAAATTCTTGCTTGTTCTTATAAGTTGTAAATAGTCTATAACAATTAATCCTAGTTCTCCTATTTCGTGCTTTAATTTACGAGACATTGTCCTGATTTGAAGATTGTTTAAAGAGGGACTATCGTCTATAAAAAGAGGAGCTTTTTTAATTCTTTCTCCTGCCTCATATATAAGAGCTAATTCATCAACATCTCCCTCGGAAACTAATCTTCCTGTTCTTAATCTCCAAAGACTAACACCTGCCTCAGAGGCTAAAATTCTATCAACAATTTGGTCCTTTGACATTTCTAAAGAAAAAATACCTACAGGAATATTTTCTTGAACCGCTAAGTAACGAGCAATATTTAAAGCAAAGGCGGTTTTTCCCTGAGAAGGTCGCGAAGCTAAAATAATTAAATCAGATTTTTGCATCCCTCCTAAATAATCATCAAGTTTATTAAATCCTGTAGGTATACCTCTAATAGAGACACCTTTTTGTAAATCTTCTATGCGAGCTAAATTTTCGTTAATTATAGAACCTATAGGTAAAAATTCATAAGGATAAACTTTTTCAGCTATAGAGAAAATTTTCTTTTCAACTTCATCGATTAATTTTTCGGCATCACTATCCTTATCTTCAACTAAATCTTTTATATTAAGAGAAAGTTCTAACAGATCTTTTTTAGCTTTTCTTGTTTTAATTAATTTAGCATAATAATTAACATTACTTGTTGTAGGAGATTGATTAATTAAATAAACTAAATAACTCATACCCTGAATTTCATCTAGTAATTTTTTTTCTTTTAACCTATTAGTTACAGTTACGAGGTCAATTCCTATCCTTTTTTCAAATAACTCTAAAATAGTTTCATAGATAATCTGATTTTCTTTTTTGAGAAAGTCTTCTGGCTTTAAAACTCCGGCAATCTTTAAAATAGCTTCGTCATCAATTAAAAGAGCTCCTAGAAGCGCTTCTTCAATATCTATTTCCTGGATATTTTCTAAAAATTTTTCCTCAACGTTCATAAGATTATTCTTTTTTTAATTTTTTTAACTTTTGCCCCCAACCGGATTCGAACCGGTATTTTCAGCTTGAGAAACTGATGTCCTGGCCATTAGACGATGGGGGCTTTATATTATTTTTTTTATTATTTGAAAGATAGCGGCCCCAACGGGAATTGAACCCGTATTTCCACCTTGAAAGAGTGGTGTCCTGGCCATTAGACGATGGGGCCAAGTTTTAAAAGATAAATACCAATCAAATTGTATCATAAAAATCTTTTTATGATATAATTTTATTTATTATATCTTAAAAGGTCAAAGAAACAAAATAGAGATAGTTCAAAATTTTATTTTATTATTATTTTATTTTAGCTAAATGAAAAAAATTTTTAATATAGAATGTAAAAGTCTAATCAATAAAAAAGTTAAACTTTATGGTTTTGTAGAAAATATTAGAGATCATGGAAAATTAATTTTTTTAGATCTAAGAGATAGATCAGGTTTAGTTCAGTTAGTTATTAGTTTAGAAAATAAATTTTTTGAGATGGTTAAGAATATTAAAACGGAAAGTGTGATAGCCGTGGAAGGAACAGTAAAAGAAAGACCTGCACATTTAATTAATCCTAATATGGAAACTGGAAAAATAGAAATAGAAATAGAATAGATTGAAATTTTATCTTCTGCTAACTTGCTACCTTTTGATGTTACCGAAGATGGTTACCAATTAGATGAGGCTTTGAGGCTTAAGTACCGATATTTAGATTTAAGGAGAAAACGCTTACAAAAAAATTTAATAAGAAGACATGAATTAATTTTAAAGATAAGAAATTTTTTAGATAACCTTGGTTTTATTGAAGTTGAAACTCCTATTTTAACTAAATCAACTCCAGAAGGAGCTCGAGATTATGTGGTTCCTAGTAGAATTAATAAAGGTAAATTTTATGCCTTACCTCAATCGCCACAACAATACAAACAGCTTTTAATGGTGGCAGGTATAGAAAGATATTTTCAGATAGCTAGATGTTTTAGAGATGAGGATACTAGAGGCGATAGACAGCCGGAATTTACACAATTAGATATAGAAATAAGCTATATCAGTAGAGATGAGATTCTGAATCTAGTAGAAAGAATGTTAATTGAAATAATTGAAAGTCTTTATCCTAATTTTAAAATTAGCAAGAAACCGTTTCCAAGAATAAACTATGAAGAAACAATAAAAATATACGGTACTGATAGACCAGATTTAAGAGAAGATAAAACAAATCCCTTTGAATTAGCTTTTGCTTTTATAGTTGACTTTCCCATGTTCGAATGGAAAGAGGAAGAAAGAAGATGGGATACAATGCACCATCCATTTACTCAACCTAAGCTCGCTAACGAAAATAAAGATAAGTTTGAAATCATAAAAGCCATAGAAAAATCGCCTGATATTTTATTAAGTGAACAGTACGATGTTGTTTTGAATGGATGGGAAATAGGTGGCGGAAGTCTAAGAACAACAGATAGAGATATATTGATAAAAACTTTTGAAGTTTTAGGTCATACAGAGGAAGAAACAAAAGAAAAATTCGGTCATTTAATTGAAGCTTTTGGTTATGGTGTTCCTCCTCATGGAGGTATTGCTTTTGGCTTAGATAGATTTATGATGGTTTTAGAAAATGAACCTAGTATTAGAGAGGTGATAGCTTTTCCTAAAACAGGGGAGGGAAGAGATTTAATGATGAATTCACCTTCTCAAATAGATAAAAAACAATTAGAAGAATTAGGAGTCGAAATTAAAACTGAAGATTAATTTCAAAATGAAGATGAATAACCTTTCTAATAAAAATATTATTTCGATTGTCGTCGCTATTTTAGTAGGTATAGTTTTGGCTTATAGCTTAAACTATTTTTTTAACAAAAAATCAAGATATGTTGTTTTAGTCTTTCGAGATGGTAATATCTATTTTGGTAAACCTTCATGGTTTCCCAGGCCTAAATTAAGCAATGTTCATTTTCTTCAAGTTGATAAGAATGGTCAAATATTACTACAAAGATTTGAAGATGCTGCTTATACTCCAGAAAATTATATTTATTTCAATACACGAGAATTACTTTTTTGGACATATTTAAAAAACAATAGCCAAATCAGCGATGTGCTTTCAGGAAAAAGAATCGTTAACCCCAATCCTTCACCAAATTTTAATCAACAGCCAAACACAAATAATTCACAAAATAGTAATGTCCAAAATTTACCCTCGCCTAATACTGAACAGCAAACAAATATATTGGAAGAACCATCTATTAATGAATAATTATATTGTGGTTAGATTTGATATTTTTCCGTATTTACAAGTTTGTACAAATTTTAGAAAGAATTATCTTTAAATTATTGACAATTTATTTTTTTTAGTATAAAATATCTAGTGAATTTTCTATTTTAAAAAACATTATGTTGATATTCTTGTTAAGAAAGTACTCTTTAATATTTTTTAGATACTCATTTTATGTCATGGAAGTAGGGGTTTTAATGAGAGTTTGATCCTGGCTCAGGGTGAACGCTCGCGGTGTGGATAAGGCATGCAAGTCGTGCGTCCTGTGAGATAATTTTTTATCTCACGGGAAGCGGCGAACGGGGCAGTAATACATATCTAACCTACCTCAAAGTCAGGCATAGCCCATCGAAAGATGGGGTAATACCTGATGGTCCCAAAACTACATAAGTAGTTATGGGTAAAGGTACTTTTTGTAACCGCTTTGAGAAGGGGATATGTCTGATCAGCTAGTTGGTGGGGTAAAAGCTCACCAAGGCTAAGACCAGTAGGGGGCCTGAGAGGGCGTTCCCCGCCAAGGGCACTGAGACACGGGCCCTACTCCTACGGGAGGCAGCAGCCGAGAATATTCGGCAATGGGCGAAAGCTTGACCGAGCGACACCGCGTGCCGGAAGAAGCCCTTCGGGGTGTAAACGGCTTTTCTGGGAGAGGAAGCCTCATGAGATAATATCTCATGAGGTTGACAGTATCCCAGGAATAAGAGACGACCAACTTCGTGCCAGCAGTCGCGGTAAGACGAAGGTCTCAAGCGTTACCCGGAATTACTGGGCGTAAAGGGCGAGCAGGTGGTATCTCAAGTCTTTTCTTAAATCTTCAGGCTTAACCTGAAGAATGGAAAAGATACTGAGATACTAGAGACTACCAGAAGTTAGCGGAACGCACGGTGTAGGGGTGAAATCCGATGATATCGTGCGGAACGCCGAAGGCGAAGGCAGCTAACTAGGATAGTTCTGACACTGGTCTCGCGAAAGCTAGGGGAGCGAACGGGATTAGAGACCCCGGTAGTCCTAGCTGTAAACGATGGGTGCTAACTTTGGGGAGTTTCGACCCTCTCCGAGGTAAAGCTAACGCGTTAAGCACCCCGCCTGGGGAGTACGGCCGCAAGGCTGAAACTCAAAGGAATAGGCGGAAGTCTGAACAAGCGGTGGACCATGTTGCTTAATTCGAGAGTAACCGAAGAATCTTACCCAGGCTTGACATCTCACCGTCAATCTTTATCGAAAGATAAAGAGAGTCTATCTTTTGATAGACAGGTGAGACAGGTGTTGCATGGCGGTCGTCAGCTCGTGGTGTGAACCGTAACCTTAAGTGGCACAACGAGCGCAACCCTCATCCCATGTTACACGTGTCATGGGAGACTGCCGAGTATTACTCGGAGGAAGGAGAGGATGACGTCACGTCTGCATGGCCCTTATGCCTGGGGCGGCAAACATGGTACAATGGTTGAGACAAAGGGAAGCGACCTAGTAATAGGGAGCAAATCCCTAAAATCAGCCTTAGTTCGGATTGAGGGCTGAAACCCGCCCTCATGAAGCCGGAATCGCTAGTAATCGCTCGTCAGACATAGAGCGGTGAATACGTTCTCAGACTTTGCACTCACTGCCCGTCAGGTCAGGGGAGTTGCTTCTACCCGAAGTTCTTCTTTAAGAAGAATCAAGGTAGGAGTAATGACCAGGGCTAAGTCGTAACAAGGTACCGCTACTGGAAGGTGGCGATGGAACAAATCCTTTTAAAACTTTTTTCTCTTTGACTATTTTCTAACAGTCGAGTTGACCCCTCTTCCATGACATAAAATGAGTATTTATTTCAATCATGTTCGTTAATTAATTTTTTATTTTTTATTAAAAAATATCTTTAATTTAACTTTTAAAAACCCGGTGAATGAAAATATTGCTTATAGAAGATGATAAATTCCTAAGAACTGTGTTAGAAAAAAAAATGAAAAATGAAAATTTTGAAGTTATAACTGCTGTAGATGGAGAAGAAGCTGTTCAAAAATTAGTAGAAGAAAGACCGGAATTTATTCTTTTAGATATAATTCTTCCTAAAAAAAATGGTTTTATTTTTTTAGAAGAAGTAAAAAAAGATCCTACTTTTAAAAAGATACCAGTTATCATTCTGTCGAATCTCGGTCAAGAGGAAGATGTTAAAAAAGGATTAGCAATGGGTGCCGACGATTATCTTATCAAAGCAAAGATTTCTTTAGATGATATTGTAAATAAAATAAAAAGCATAATTGAAAAATCATCTCAAGTGACTCTTTAATTAGTGATTAGTGGCAATTTCACTTTAGTTAAAGTTATATTATTTAATTTTAAGAAAATTTTATTTAAATCTCCAGCTCCTACCGTAGCAATAATATATTTTTTTCCTTTGTTTTCTCTTATTTCTTTTCTCAAAAAATTAATCAATTCTTTTTCTTCATCAATATAGTGACATTTTACCTTTTGAGCTAAGTCTTTATCTTTTTTTAGATTACTTATTTTAGAAACCAATTCTTTTTCTCGGGCAGAAGGAAAAGTTTTAAAAATAACTAAGTTTAGATTTTTATCTTTGGCAATATTTTTAAAAACTTTAACAAAATTATCAAATAAAAAATGTGTTCTAGTAAAAGTATGAGGTTGAAAAACAATAGTAATATAATATGAGGGAAATTTTTTTCTTAAACTTTGATAAAAACTCCATACTTCGGTAGGATGATGAGCATAATCATCGATAAAATAACAATCATCTTTATGAAAAACAATTTCAAATCTTCTTTTAATCCCTCTATAGTTTTTAAGAGAAGATAAAAATCTATTTTTAGGTATTTTTAAAATTTTTATTAATTCGTAAACTAATTGAAGATTTTCCTGAAAATGATTTCCTTTAATAGGGAAGGGAAATGGTTTTTTGTATTGAGGAAAAAATATTTTTATATCTTTACTATTTTGAGCAATATCAAATTTTTTATCTTTTTTATGTAGGATTAAAATTTTAGGTAATTTCAGGTTGAAAATAAATTTTTTATAAGCTTCAATATATTTTTTTTCATTCTTAAAATAATCAGGATGATCGTAGTCAATATTAGTTATTAAGATAATTTTTGGTTGATAATTTAGAAAAGCTTCACGATATTCATCTGCTTCAATAATAAAAAAGGGAATATGTTTTAAGTTCCTTTTTATCCAATCTAAATCGTTACTTTTGTCAAGATTTTTATTTAAAAAATCTATTTTTTTTAAAAAATTTTTTCCTACTAAGCCATTACTTTTCCATTCTATAACCTCAGAGCCAACTAAAACAGTAGGTTCTAATTGGGCATCTTTAAATATTTTTCCTAAAATAGCAGTAGTAGAACTTTTCCCATGAGAACCACAAACAGCAATACCAAAAGATTGATTAAAAATAGAAGCTAAAGCTTGAGGGTAGGTAATAAGCGGTATTTTTTTGCTAAGAGCAAATTTAACTTCAGGGTTTTTTATTTCTTTTTCTGGCTGAAAATAAGCTACCGAGGTAATAACTAAATCTATGGGTAGTTCACTTTCTATATTTTTTTTAGAAAAACCTTCATAAACTTTTATTTTTTCTTTACTTAGAACTTCATCAGTAAAAAATTTTTCTTTTACATCAGAACCAACAATATTTACTTTCAATCTTTTTAATATTTGAGCCAACGCCGTCATTCCCACGCCTTTCATACCTATCAAGTAAACTTTTTTATAATTTAAAAAATCTATTTTCATAAAATTAATTATAAAACAAAAAACAATTTAGCTATTTTTATCCTTTTAAGGATAGAGGAAATTAAATCTAATTTTATGTTTATATGTTCGTAAAATAATTCTTTTACGAACTTAAAAATATATCCTTATTCCTTAGTATTAATTTTTGGTTTTTTCATTCTTTTTCTATATATCCTTTTTAGAGCAAGAGGCACAATTGCAATTGGGTGAATTATTAGGTTTTTAAATTCTAAAATTATTAGATTTTTAATAAAATAAATTTCTTTCAAAAGATTATAATTAATTTTATCTTCTTTGCTTTCTTCTCCGTTAGTAAAATTAATCATCAAAGGATCTTTTACTAAAAGAAATATTCCTAAAGCAAAAATCAATCTTAATATTCCAGAAATAGTAGATAAAAGTATAACAGAATTAATCCACATGTTATGTCTAAACAAATCAACTAAATATCCACCTATTGTTGTTCCTAAAAAAATCATAGTTCCAGAAATTACACTTGAATAAGCTGAACATAATCCCCTTTTTCCTTTGGTAACAGAAGAATAAAAAAAATCTGTCGTAGATAAATAATAAGCCGACCATCCAATACTACCAATTATGTTAATAAATATTAAATAAACAAAAACTAAACTTTTATCTACTCCTAAAATAAAAAACCATAAAATTGCTACCAAAGATATAATTAACAAGGATATTTTTAAAACTGATAAGCTACCAAATTGATCTAAAACTCTACCCCATATTTTATAAAATAAAAAAGAAAAAAAAGAAGAAACTATAATTAAGGTTAAAAATTTAAAGTAAGATAATTTAAGATCATTAAAAAGATATAAATTATAATAAGGTAAAGAAAGAAAGGAGGCAAAGATTACTAAGTTAGTAAAAATCACAAATCTACCAAAGTTTCCCTTAGGTAATCTTTTTAAAAATTGAATAAAACTGAAGTAATCTTTTTTTTCAAAAGTAAACTTAGGATCATAAACATTTAAAAAAGTTAAAGATCTTAATAAAAGAAAAAAAGCAGATCCAAAAAAAATAATCCCGAAAAATAAAAAAAGATAAAAATTACCAATATTTTTCCCTATTTCTAGTAGAATACCAGCTATAACAATACCCAAGATATTAAAAAATGTTCCTAAACTATTTCTTTTTCCCATAAATGAACCAAATTCTTTTTTTTGAGATATATCTTTTTGAGATATATCTCCAAACCAAGTTACCCAAGAAGGAGCTGCTAAACTGCCAAGAGCCACATATAGAGTAAATAAAAGAATTAAAATATAAAAGTTTAAATTTATTTTAAATAAATAAGTAAAAGCAAATAAAGAGATGGCAAAGTAAATGATTGATTGAGTTAAAGTACTAAAAAACAATATTTTTTGTCTCGATAAACCTTTTATTAAAAAATAATTTCCTAATATTTGAAATAATGGTCCAAACAAATTAGGAAAAGAAGTTAATAAACCTAAAACAAAAGTAGGTACCTTTAAAGCAATAGCAAAAGGAGATATATATTGATCGCCTAAACCTACAGCTAAGTTAACTAGTTTTCCTTCTTTAATAGCTTTTTTCCTTGTTTTCTCTAGTTCTTCTAATAAAATTTTATCTTCTTCCATTTTTTGCTTCCAACTAATTAATTCATTAAATTGACTTTAAAAATTATTTTCTAACATTATTTGCTAACTTTAACTTTATTTCAAAATCGTTTTGTCATAAAATACATAAAATATAGGTAATAAATAATTATAAGATATAAGAATAATCATAAGTAGAATAATTATAAGTAGAAGATAAATAAATTTAAAGTTATAATTAATTTAATTTATAATAATTTAATTAATAATTAATTAAAGAAAAAAAATAATTAAAGATTTAACCAGCGGTGGTAGTTCAGTAGGTAGAACGTCTCCTTCCCAAGGAGAAGGTCGCGGGTTCGAATCCCGTCCACCGCTAATAATTTTAAATGAAAATAACAATCTCTTCCCTACCCCCAGAAGTTTTAACTACCTGGAAAAAATTAATTAAGAAAAACTTTGAAGCCTATCTCGTTGGCGGTTGTGTTCGTGATTTAATCTTGAAAAGAAAACCAAAAGATTGGGATATTACTACTAACGCTAAACCAGAAGAAATCCTAAATATTTTTGGTAGAAATTCTTTTTATGAAAATAGATTTGGTACCGTAGGAGTAAAGACTAATTCTTTAGATGAAAGTCTAAAAGTTATCGAAATTACTACTTTTAGAAAAGAAAGCAAGTATTCTGATTTTAGACATCCAGATAATATTGATTTTGCTAAAAATTTAAAGGAAGATCTTCAAAGAAGAGATTTTACTATTAATGCTTTAGCTTTAAACATAGAGGGAGAGGTTATTGATATTTTTGATGGATTAAACGATTTAAAAAATAAAATTATAAAAACCGTAGGTGATCCAGAAAAACGTCTTCGTGAAGATGCTCTAAGACTAATGAGAGCTATAAGGTTATCTTGTGAATTAAATTTTAACATTGAAAAAAATACCTTTGAAGCAATCAAAAAATTTTCTTCTTTAATTCAATATATTGCTAATGAGAGAGTCAGAGATGAATTTACTAGAATTATTATGAGCAAAAATGCATTTCGAGGTATTGAGCTTTTAAGGGAAACTAATCTATTACAAGAAATAATCCCTGAATTAATGCAAGGATATCTTGTCAGTCAAAATAAACACCATAAATATGATGTTTATTTTCATTAGCTAAAGTCTTTAGAGTATGCCGTTAATAAAAATTTTTCTCTCGAAATAAGATTAGCCGCCCTTTTTCATGATATAGGGAAACCAATTACTAAAGAAGGAGAAGGTTCCGAAGCTACTTTTTATAGTCATGAAATTATTGGAGCTAAAATGACAAAAAAAATATTAGAACGTTTAAGGTACTCTAAACAAATAGTTAATAAAGTTGTTCATTTAGTAAAAAATCATATGTTTTACCTTGAGATTAACAAGGTAACCCCCTCGGCCGTAAGAAGGTTTGTTAAAAGAGTAGGAGAAGAAAATTTAGAAGATTTGTTTAAATTAAGAGAAGCTGATCGAATCGGTTCTGGTGTCCCTAAAGCGATTCCTTATAGATTGAGATATTTAAAGTATTTAATTGAAAAAGTTCATCTAGAACCGATTAAACCAAGTATGTTAAAAATTAACGGGAATGATATTATGTCTTTGGGAGTTCCACAAGGACCAAAAGTAGGATGGATTTTGAAAGCTTTACTTGAAGAAGTTATTGATGATCCTTCAAAAAATAAAAGAGAATATTTACTTAAAAAAGCTGAAGAGATAAAAAATTTACCTGATGACGAACTTAAAAAACTTGCTCTAATTACAGAGGAAAAAATTGAAGAAGAAGTAAAAAGACAAGAAGAAGAAATCAAGAAAAAGTATTATATTAAATAAATTCAAATAAATACTCAGGATTTTTCCTTTAAATAAATTTTGTTAATAGCTTTAGTAGCAGCTTCTGTTTCTGCTTCTTGTTTAGAACTTCCTTCCCCTTCTGCTAACTTTTCATTATCTAGGTAAACCTCTACTTTAAATATTTGTTTATGTGCTGGACCTGTAACCGACACTAGTTTGTACTGAGGTAATTTTTTATAATCATGAAGAAAAAGTTCTTGAAGAAAAGTTTTAGGATCTTTTAAATTTTTAGTTTTAATTAAATTTTCAGTTCCAGATAAAATATTTTTTTTAATGAATTCTACTGTTTTTTCCCAACTAGAGTCAAGAAACAAAGCCCCGATAATTGCCTCCAAGGTATTTCCTAAAATAGTTTTTTTACCTTTAATATCATTAGTAGATTTCATTAAGATCAATCTCTCTAAACCTAAATGATAAGCAATTTCTTCTAATCTATCACGACTAACAATCTTTGATCTAATTAAACTCATTTCTCCCTCGCTTAAATTAGAGAATTTTTCATATAAAAATATAGAAACAACAGCTTGTAGAATTGAATCCCCTAAAAATTCTAACCTTTCATTATCATGTATTCTTGCTTCTGGATGAAAAAAAAGCCAAGATTTATGAGTTAATGCTTCTTGCCAAATTTTTTTATTCTTTATCTCTATAGAGAGAATTTTTTGTAATTCTTTTATATTTATCTCTATTTGGTCTTTTTCCATTTTAAAAATTATTCCTTTGGTTTATTTATTAAAATATGTTCATCTTGTTTGTTCCTTTTTTCATATTCTTCATACACAGACCCCAAAACACCATTGATAAATTTAGCAGAATGTTCATTAATAAAATTTTTAGCTAAAACTATCGCTTCATTAATAGAAACTTTTATTGGGACTTCTTCTTTATTTTGAAAAAAAATTTCATAAACTGCAATTCTGAGAATATTTTTCTCCATTAAAGGAATTTGATCAAAGGGCCAGTTTTTAGAACATTTTTTAATCATATCGTCGATAAATTCTAAATTTTCAAGTATTCCTTTTATAAGGTTACGTCCAAAATCAGGTTCATCAATGTCATTACCAAATTCCTTTAAATTATTTTCAAAATATTCTAGGCACTTATTATCTGGATATCCCCAAAAGCTCCACTGGTATAAAGATTGAAGAACTATTATTCTGCTCAGATGTCTCGTTGACATTTAATTTTAAAAAAAATCTTAAAATTCAAATAACCTTTCTCTAAATTCATATTAGATTTAGAATAGATAAATTTTTAAAATAAATTTTAATATTAGTAAATTGAGATATAAAATTTTTATTCATTTTTTCTTTTCTTTCTTAAAACTCATAACAAATCTTCCTTTATAAAAACCGCATTCAGGGCAAACCCTGTGGGGTAAAATCAAAGCAGAACAATTAGAACATTTTTGAAGCTTTATGTCTTTAATCATACTTTTTTGGTATCTTCTTTTTTTAGCTCTTGATCTTGATAATCTTTTTGCTGGAACGGTCATCTTAAAAGTTCTTCTTTTTTAAACCAAAGATTAACTTCTCTTTCGGCCTCTTTTTTATTCCCGGAAGCATGAATTAAATTTTTAATAGGTCTTTTTTCCAGGTTAGCTACTATAGGAGAATCAAAAGAAAAATCTCCTCTAATAGTTCCTGGCTCAGCTTTATAAGGCAAGGTAGAACCAACCATTTTTCTAATAGCACTTACCGCTAAATATCCCTCGAGTACCATTTTAACCACTGGACCAGAAGACATAAAATCAATCAACCATTCTCTAATTTTAACACCGAGCTCATAAACATTTTTTACATTGTAATCTTTTTGCAAATCTATTTTTAAATTGTTTTCCTCAGCCGTTTTAATTAAATTATAACCTAAATTTTCTACCCAGTCTTTTTCTTTAGGGTAATGTTTGCTAATTAATTGCTTTGAAGGTTTGATTATTCCTAAACCCATTAATCTAAAATTTGCTTTTTCGAACCTAGAAATAATTTCTCCTACCAGTTTTCTTTCAACACCATCTGGTTTTATTAAAACTAAACTTCTTTCTATATATTTATTTAACTCCTTATTGCTCATTATATTATATTATAAGGCATCAAAGAGAATTAATTTAAATTTTAAGATATTTTTCTAAAGCTAAAAAAGTAGAAATGAAATTTATTTCTATAAGCACCAATAAGATTATACCATTAAGATAAATAAAATTATCATAAATAAAAGCAGTCGGTTTAAAATTGGATAAAATTCCCTGCCAAAAAGAATTAGTATTTTCTAATACCAAAATCAAAAACATCAAAGAAATAATATAACCTATAAAGGAAAATAGAAAGACATAAAAAAAGAAAGGCATTCTAATAAACCAATTACTAGCTCCAATTAACCTTAAAATCTCAATATTTTCTTTCTGGGAATAAACAGAAAGTAAAATACTATTAAAAATAATTAAACCTGAAAAAATAGAAATAATCAATAGAAGAAAACTAACTAGAACTTTTAATTTATTCGAGAGAGTAACACTTTTTTGAATTATTTCTTTATTCTCAAAATAAGTAGTATAGTCAATATTAACCTTAAAAGGTGATTTTTCTAAATAATTAGCTATTTTACTATAAATTTCTGGGTTATCTGCTTTAACTATTAAATAATCAGTCAATGGATTTGTTTTAAGTTGAGTGAGAGCTCGGAAAATTATTGGATTAGTTTTTACTTCTTTTTGGAATTTTTGCAAAGCTTCTTCTTGGGTAACCAATTGAACTTCGTTTACCTCGGGAAAATTAGCTAATATTTTTTGAACCTTTACAATTTCATCTCGGTTAACATCTTTTTTAAAGTATATAGAAAAATCTAACCTTTCTTGTAGAAAAATCATCATTTGATTAAAAAAATAAAAACTTAAAATACCAATCCATATAAAAAAAGAAATCAAAATTGTTGTTCCAATATTTACAATGGTTACAATTTTCTCTTCTTTAAACAAAGAATATCCGGAGTTAATTATTCTTAAAATAATATTTATCATTTTTCTAAAACTATTGGCTTTTAGAGCAAAGCATAACTACCAGGATTTTCATCCCTTACCAACCTTCCGTTTTCTAAAGTTAAAGTCCTTGTTTTTAAAGAATCGACTATTTCTTTATTGTGGGTAGCTAAAATAATAGTAATTCCTTCTTTGTTTAAATTTTTTAAAATCTCTATAATTTCAAAAGTGCTAATGGGATCTAAATTTCCTGTTGGCTCATCAGCTAAAATAACTTCTGGTTTTCCCACTAAACACCTAGCTAAAGAAACTTTTTGTTTTTCTCCTCCTGAAAGAGTCTTAGCTATTTGATTCAATTTTTTTTTAAGAGACAATCTCTCTGCTACATGTAGTACCTGTTTTTCTATCTCTTTTCTACTTAAACCTACTATTTCTAAGGGTAAGGCTATATTCTGAAAAACAGTCTTGTTATTTAATAATCTAAAATCCTGGAAGATAGAAGCAATTTTTCTTCTTATCTCCATTAATCTTCTTCGTGGTAATTCTAATAAAGATTTATTTTTATAAAAAATATTTCCCTTAGTGGGATCTTCTTCTCTCCTTAACATTTTTAAAATAGTTGTCTTTCCTGCCCCTGATCTTCCTATCAACAAAACGAATTCTCCACTTGTTATTTCAAAACTTATGTTATCAAGTGCAATAGTATTTTGAGAATAAATTTTAGTAATATTTTTTAAGATAATCATAAAAATTATTTTATCATAATTTCTAAAATCTCCCCAAAAGGATGAATAAGTTCTATACCTCCATTTAATACCGTTTCAACCTGATTAGTTTCTTTTTTACTCTTTAAATCCTTTATCAATTTATAAGGATCTAGAATATAATTTCTCGTTTGAAATCCCCACCCAATTTCAATTTTTTGACCTTTTAACTCCTCTATTTCCTTTTTCTGTTGCTCATCTAGAATATTTTGAATTTTTGAATATAGAATTTGTAAAGCTATTTCTCTGTTACGATGTTGATATCTTTCTGATTGACAAGTAACAACTAAGTTTAGAGGTTTATAAATAATCCTTACCGCAGTTTCTAATTTGTTCACATTCTGTCCTCCTGGTCCTCCGGCTCGGAAAGTCTGAAACTCAATATCCTCTTCTTTAATTTTAAAATCCGGTTTTTCTATCAATGGTAAAACTTCTACATAAGCAAAACTTGTATGTCTTAACCTTTGGGCAGAAAAAGGTGAGATTCTAACTAAGCGATGAACTCCTTTTTCACTTTTTAAGATGCCATAAGAAAATTCTTTTTTTACCTCAAAAGAAATAAACTTATAACCACCAGTATCATTAGCCTGTTCGTCTATTAAAAAATACTCCCATGAAATTCTTTGAAAAAATTTTTCATACATTCTCTTTAGCATACCAACCCAATCTTCTGCATCTTTACCTCCAGCTCCAGAATAGATATTTAAAAACGAATTTTTTTTATCATATTTATTGTTCAAAATGTAGTTTAAAAAAAATTTAATTATCAATTTTTTAAAATGGAGATGATCTTTATCGGCATAAGATTCAATTTCTTGCCAATCGCTTATTAATTTTTTTAAATAAGCAATTCTTTCTATAACTATTTGATTTTCTTCTTTTTCCCAGAAATCTATATCATTTGTTTGTTCTTCTAAATCAGATAGTTCTTGTTTTAATTTTTCAATATTAAGATAATGATCTAATTTTTTAACTATCTCCTTCATTAGATAGAAATAATTTATGCTTCTGACTTTAGGTTTGTTAATTTATCTAATAATAATTTTTTACCTAAATAAGGGTCAATTCTTCCTTTGCTTTCTTTCATCATTTTTCCTATTAAAAATTCAAATGATTCTTTTTTACCTTTTAAATAATCTTCGACTGCTTTAGGATTTTCTGCTAAAACTTTATTCATAATTTTTTCAATAATTTCTAAATCACTTATTTTTTCTTTTTCTTGAAGTATATTTTCCACTCTTTTCTTTTCTGTTAAACAAAATGCTAAAATTTCCTTCACTCCTCGGGAAGAAATTTTCCCTTGATGAAACATAAAAAGTAAATGAGCAAATTCATGAGGCGAGATAATTTCTGATTCGATGTCTTTAAGACTTTCTTCATTTTCAACATACTGTTGTATTAGTCCCCATAAGTCATTGATTAAATAATTAAGAATCAATTTTTTACTCATATCAAAATCGTTAATCATCTGAGATAATTCCGAAAATGATTCTTCAAAAAAATGAGATAAAAACTTAGATTTGGTAAGAATAACAACTTCTTTGTCAGTTAAATTATATTCCCTTATAAACCTATCTTTCTTATCTGAGGGTATTTCTATGTTTGCAAGTTCCTCACTAAGGTTTTCGCCAAAAAATAAAGGAGGTAAATCTGGTTCAGGAAAATAACGATAATCTTCAGCTTCCTCTTTACTTCTTTGAGCAAAGGTTATACCTTTACTTTCATCAAAGCCTCTTGTCTCTTGAAAAATATTTTTGCCTTCACTCAATGTTTTTTCTTGTCTAGATATTTCATATTTAACTGCTGTTTTTAAAGCCTGAATAGTGCCAATATTTTTAATTTCTACCTTGGTACCTAATTGATTTCCTTCTCCTAAAGAAACATTAGCCTCAAATCTAATACCGCCTTTTTCTGCTTTTATTTCAGATATGTTTAAATATCTTAAAAGCAAAACAAACTCCTCAGCGAAAATTTCTACTTCTTCAGGTGAATTTAAATCAGGTTCGGTAACAATTTCTAATAAAGGAATGCCAGCCCTATTAAAATCAATCAAACTATAATCAACCATATGAATATTTTTAGCCGTATCTTCTTCTAGGTGTACCCTTCTTATTCTAACTTTTTTTCTAAAATTTTCTCTTATCAATTCTAAAAAACCATTTTCTCCTATAGGTAATTCATATTGTGAAATTTGATAATTTTTAGGAAGATCAGGATAAAAATAATGTTTACGAGAAAAATAGCACTTATTATTTAGCTTCATTTTTAATGCCTTGGCTAAAGAATAAGCGAAGATTACAGCTTTTTTATTTAAGGTGGGCAAAACCCCTGGATGTCCTACGCATATAGGACAAATATTCTTATTAGGAATAATTTCTTCTGGATTATTAAGACAAGAACAAAACATTTTTGTTTTTGTCTTTAACTCAAGGTGAATTTCTAATCCTATTTTAGGAATTAATTCCTTCATTTGATGAACTATTCAATAAATTTAAATTTTTTCAGAAGTTCAACTATTCTTTCTATTTCCCGGGTATCGAAAGAAGAAGTCGGAGATTCGTTCCCCTTTTCTTGAAAGTAAATTTCCACTCCTTGTTTTATTGTCTTTGCTAAAAAATAAATAGTTAAAGAACCAATAATCAAAAAAGAAATTATATATATCAAACTTATAAGAACCCTAATTTTTTTCATCTTATTGTTAACTCTATTAATAAATTGTTATCTCTTTTATTGATTTTCATTTCTTGTAATCTAATAAACAAACCATTTTTAATAAAAAAATCATAAAACTGCTCAAAATTAGATACGGGAACTTCTATTAAAACAATCAAATTTTGATTAACTAATTCGTTTCTCATTATTTTACCTGCAAAAGAATTAGCTTCCTCGTTGATTTTTTTAGATAAATCTTCAAGAGACATATTTATTTTATTTTTAAAGATCTGATTTATATTGTCAATATCTTTGCCTGTTTTTTGTTTTAAATATTCGTTTATTTTTTTAAACTCAATATCTCTTAATGCTTGAATTTTCTTTTCGTTGAGCGCACTTTTTAGTTGATTAAGATCGTTGATTTTTTTAATTATTTTTTGAGAATAAAAATTAAGAAGAAAAAAATAAGCTGCTAAAATTAAAATAAAAATAATTAAAAGAAATATAGATTTTTTATAAATTTTTTTAATAATTGAATTTAATTCCATTATTTAATTTTTTAATTATAAATTAAATATTAAAAAATAAAAAATTATGTCCATAACTGTTGTTCCTCTATTTCAATAAAAACTTCAATTTCTTCTTTGGTAGGTAATTTTTCTTTTACTTGTCCAAATATTTCTAAAGGAGTATCATGAATATCTTTAATTATTGGCTGCGGTGTAAGTTGATTTTCTAAATTGAACTTAATTTGATAATTACGCCTTCTTTCTGTTTCCAAAATTGCTCTTTCTATTGACCTAGTCATCTTATTAGCATAAAGAATAACCTCCCCTTCTAAATGTCGAGCACTTCTTCCTATAGATTGAATTAATGTAGTTTCGTTTCTTAAAAATCCTTCTCTATCAGCATCTAAAATTGCTACTAAAGAAACTTCTGGTAAATCCAGTCCTTCCCTCAATAAATTAACCCCTACTAAAACTTTAATTTCTCCTGTTCTTAATTTCTTTATTATTTGAGCTCGCTGTAAGGTTTTGATATCAGAATGAAGATAATGTGCTTCAATTTCGTTAGCTAAAAGAAATTCAGTTAAATTTTCAGCTGATCTTTTGGTTAATGTTAAAACTAAAACTCTCTGATTTTTCTTAATTCTTTTTTCTATTTCTTGCACAAGATCAATTACCTGATTAGTCGTAGGTTTAACAGTAATTTTAGGATCAGGAATACCAGTTGGTCTTATTAATTGTTCTACCACTTCACTAGAATTATTAATCTCAAATTTTCCAGGGGTAGCAGAAACAAAAATTGTTTGAAATTCTTTTTGGAAAAATTCTCCAAAGGTTAAAGGTCTATTATCAATAGCCGAAGGAAGTCTCCACCCATAAGCCACAAGTGTTTCTTTTCTTTGACGATCACCGTTATACATAGCTTTTAATTGAGGAAGAGCTAAATGTGATTCATCGATAAAAATTATTGTTTCTCGGGGTAAATAATCAATCAAAGTATAGGGAGGTTCTCCAGGTTGACGAAAAGACAAATGTCTTGAATAATTTTCAATTCCAGGACAATAACCTTCTTTCTCCAATAATTCGATATCCAAAGAAATTTTCTTCTTTAATCTTTCAGCCTCTGTAATCCTTCCTTCTTTCAAAAGTTCCCAGTATCTTTCTCTTAACTCTTTTTTTATATTTAAAATAGCTATTTTAAGTTTTTCGTTTTGAGTAATAAAAAATTTAGCCGGAAATATTTTAATTTCCTCTAACTCTTTAAACTTACTTTGATCTTCTATTTCTAAATTACCCTCTTTTTTTCTTTGAAGAAAAAATTTTTTAATAGAATTTATTACACCCTTTTTAATCTCTATTTCCAAAATATATCTTCCATCACTATTAGTAATAAAAATTTTATCTTCTCGAGTTAAATACCTTCCTGCTTTTATATCCTTAAAACTTCCTTTTTCATATTGAAGTGTCTTTAGATAACTTATTATTTCTTTCTTATTAGTCTTGCTTCCCTTTTTAAAAGTTAAACATATGTTTTTATATTCCTCTGGATCTCCTATTCCATAAATACAGCTTATTGAAGAAATAACTATAAAATCTTTTTCATTTAAAACACTTTGAATAGCTGCATGACGAAGTTGGTCTAATAATTCATTTATTCTAGCGTATTTAGCAATATAAGTATCTGTTTCTGGAAGATAAGCTTCTGGTTGATAGTAATCATAATAACTAACAAAATAATGAACATTGTTATGGGGAAAAAAATTTTTGAATTCTTGATAAAGCTGAACAGCCAAAATTTTATTTGGAGATAATATAAGAGCTGGTCTCTGAGATTTAGCTATTACTGAAGCCATTGTAAAAGTTTTACCTGAACCAGTAACTCCTAAAAGAGTTTGAAATCTATAACCTCTATTTAAACCATCAACCAACTTTTCAATTGCTTGAGGTTGATCACCCATAGGTTTGAAATTTGAAACTAATTTAAACATTTTGCCCCTAATATTTTTTAATTTAACTTAATTTTATTTTTTAGAGTATTTTATAATCCTAAGTGATCACTTATTTCTTGCATTGATTTAAGAGTTATTTCTGCTAATTCTTCTAAACTTAAATCAAGCATTTCTTCAGCTTTAAGAATAATCTCTCTATTAACTCCTTTAGCAAAAGATGATTCCCTAAACTTGCTTAGAATTCTTTCAACTGTAACTTCGCTTAATTTTTTATTAGGCATCACTAAAGCAACCGCTACAACAAAACCAGTCATTTCTTCGCAACAATACAAAGCTTTTTCTAAATTACTTTCAGGAGTTAATCCCTGAAGATGATTATGCTTTCTAATAGCTTCAATAACTTCTTCGGGAAATTTTTCTTCCTTCAATCTTTCTACAGCCATTAAGGGATGTTTCTCAGGTGTTTCTTTAGTTATATCCCAATCCAAATCATGTAATAGCCCAGCTAAACCCCATATTTCTTCATCTTCACCGTATTTTCTAGCTAAAAATTTCATCAAAGATTCAACCGCTAATAGATGCTTTTTTAAATTCGAATTGTGCACATATTCTTCTATTAGTTGTAAAGCTCTTTCTCTGTAATCCATAACTTGTATATTATAACATAACATATATTAAATATTAAGAAATTTGCTTTCTTCAGAAGTATATATTAAAATTTAACTAAATAA
>JBBINE010000008.1:0-32913 GCA_037444025.1 bacterium
CTGATAATATTCCGCGTCCAACCGCAAACCGCCTTCAAGTTGTGATTTTTGGATTATGGAATAGGTCATTTTTTATTTATAAAAATTTTAAATATTTTTTGTTTCTTGTCCTCATATAAAAAAAGAGGGCGTAATATTTACGACTAAACTCAATAATTAAATCAAAACTCCAGGATTTATTATCTTTATCAATTAAGGTATCGGAGTTGTAGAAATCGAATGGATGATGAGAATAATATTGTTTCCAATTATTTGTAATATCTGTACGTTTTTTTATTTCTTTAATTATTTTTCCCAGACCCTCGCCTTTAACTTTGGGTTTAAATAAATTGTGATATAAATTATTTCTTAGATCATTAATATCACGACATCTTTCTATAAAATTTTCATAACATTTATTTGAAAGCAAAAAATTTACGCGGTAATCTCCTTTACTAACATTTCTAATTAATAATTCATAAATTATGCACTTAAATTCTTGTATTGCTTTGCCTAAAGTCAAATTATCATAGTATCCTTTGTTCTGGTAATCGTTATAAATATTCAAACATTCCTTCAATCTATATTCCAATTCTGCAACCGAAAGTACAAATAAAGCTATATAAAGTTCATCAGATGCATCTTGAATCCTTTTTTTAATTTTGTTTTTAAATCTCTGAATTTCAAATCTATTTTGAAGCGATGAAGAAATATCTATTTTCTTTTTTTTCTTTATAACTTTCATATTTCTATCTCCAAAAACTAAATTTTTGTTCTTTGGCGAATTTGACGAACGCCTCGGCGATTTCGTCTAAATCACTGTCTATAATTAAGTTGCCGTCATTGTCTTTAAGCAATTCGCCATTTGGTCCTCTTTTATAAATATATTTACCTGAATTATCTTTACCGCCACGCTTGGATACTGCCATAAAAATTGGATAATCCTCTTGATAAGGATTTAAAGGACCAAGATTGGGATCATCATTCCATTTTTGGAAAAATAGAATTGAAGTTTTTACGCCCGCGCCTTTGGCCGGTGATGGTAGTTTAAAAGTATTTTGATGAAGGCCAACTATCGCTAAAATTCTTCCTTTTTCTAAAAACCAACGCCTAATATATTCGGTATTGGTATTATTCAACTTTCCTTGAGGCAGAACTATTGCCAATCTTCCGCCCGGTTTTATAAATTGAAGCGCTCTTTCAACAAAAAGAAGGTCTCTTTCAACTTTATCAGGATAGTCTCCTTTTTTATTTTTTGTTAATTCATATTCTCTTATTAAAAGTGGATCGTGAATTTCGCCAGCAAAAGGAGGATTCGTAAGAAGAATATCAAAATCAAAGTATCTAAAAGTTTTCCTGTTCTCTTCGTTTTGCTTGTAATCTTCAAATTCGTGCAGGAATTTACTTAATTCTCTTCTTGCAAGTAACTTTTCTTCCGTCTCTTCAAACCAACTTTTTGTATCTAAACTATTTAATCTAAAAATATGAGAAGAGCCGTCACCAGCAATCGTCATTAATGCACGGGAAATTTTGTGCATCTTTTCTTCAAAATCAATTCCATAAAGATAAGTTTTGGCATAGTCAATTTTTTTATTTTCTGAACTATCAGCTAAATAATTTTCCCAAACCCATCGCATAGTTTCCATTAAAAAGCCGCCAGAACCGCAAGCCGGATCAATTACATATTCATTGGATTTAGGATTCAACATTTTTACCGCCATTTTAATCACATTTGGCGGTGTAAAATATTGTCCCTTTTGCGCTTTAGCCTCATCCGGAAGTAAAAACTCAAAGGCCTCATCGGCAATTCTTGTGTTTTTATTTAAAATAGCGATTTTTTCAAATTGAGTAACACAGATTCTAAGTAATGAAGGGGATAATTTTATTCTATCTGATTTTTCAAAAACTCCTTCGAATCTTTTTTTAGCCCCTTCAAATAGGGCTGATATTTCTTCTTTCGTTTGATTATCGTCAAAATATACTCTAAATTTCACTTCTTGGTTTGTTATATCTCTTGCTTCTAATTCATCAAAAATTTTTGCGTAAATTAATTTAAAAACTTCATCAAACATCGGTTCGCCTGTACCCGCAAATACTAACTCTTGAAGAATTTTTAATTTTTCAGTCAGGTCATAATCCCTTCTTAAATCTTCTAAAGTTAATTTTTTCTTTTTTAAATCTTCAACGGATTCTCCATTTTTGGGAATATCCGAAAGGTATTCATATTCTCTACTAGGATGTAATCGATACAAAACTTGTGAAGCCTGACCATTGGTCCAGACAGCAATTAAGGCTCCAATCGAATTAGCATATGCTTTAACTTGTGCCAATCCTTTTTTCTCATCAGGTTTTTTAGTTTCAATAACTATATAGGGCGAAAGTTTGTCTTTATGATAAATAACAATATCGGCATCTTTTATTTTTATTTCTCGTCCAAAATAAACATTTTCTTCAACTTTTATCTGATCGAGCGGATAATTGTACTTTGTAATAAGTTTATATATCCAAAGCTGGCGAATAATTTCTTCTGGTTTTCCGGTATTTTTGTTGGCATCATAAACAAAAATATCTTTATCTCGTTTCAGGCAGCGGATATAGTACCGTCCTTTTTCCTTTTCAAAAACATCTAAAATTTCCTCAATTTTTAAGTCAGCAAATTCTTTAAGACCGTATTTAATGTTTGGGTCACGAAAAATTTTATCAATTATTTCACGAGCAAGCTTAATTTGTTCTTCTGATTTTTTTGTTGTAGAAAATGGGTCTGGTAATTTTGGCATGTTAAATAATTCCTTTCTCTTTTAATATTTGTCGTGAAATTCGACGGGCAATTTCCAAAGCAGCTGCCAAAGTGGCGACTTTGTCTTTTTTTTATACCTGGGATTTTTACAATTTCCTCTATATCTTTGCCAGCAAGCCCTCGAAATGAACCGCTACTATTTTTTAATAATTCTTCCGCTATCTCAATTGCGGATTTTCCTTCTGTCCCAGTCCTTATTAAAATAGCTAAGAGCTCAGTATCTGATAGTTTCTCCGCTCCATATTTTAGCAGCTTTTCTCTTGGCCTTTGGTCTTGTAGTAGGTCTTTTATCTTTTTATATTTACCTTCCATTATTTTATTTTTTTAATACCTTCTAAAGCTTTCCAAAATTTAAGCTCCTTTCTCCCTATATCCTTCATTCATTTAATTTTAACATTAAGCATTATTTTAATTACATATTTCTATTTGGGAGGGGTCTTTGAGGATGATCTCTGGTTGACCTTTATATTCTTTAATTATTCCTTTTATTCTAACGATTTGATTAAGATAGTATTTTTCGGGGTTTGGTATGAATTTATATTGATCAGAACTGAAAATAACTCCTGTGAAACATTGCTTTGGATAAAAGTTTTCAAAATCTAGAAAAATAGTGTTAGTTTTTGATCTATATGTATCAACAATCTTGCCTTCAACAATTATTTCTTTTCCAAAGTAATTTTTCGCATCACAAGCATAAACAACTTTTAGTCCTATTGATTCTTCTTTCAACCTTTTGCATTTGGCTTCTTTAATTTCATTTTTATTTTGAGAAGTTTGGGGTGACCATTTGCAACCGATCTTATTTGTTCTTGCATATTTTTCTGCTTCTCTTATTTCTTTTTCATATTTCTCACTGTCTGAAGAAAATCTTGCAACAGCTAATCCTTCTTTTACTAATTCTTCGCTAATATTTCTTCCGTTTATAAAAACATATCTTAAATATCTGCACCATTTATCTTTATCTTCCATTCCTTTTTCTAAAATAACTTCTTTACTCAAAACAAGTTCCTCTAATCTATTTTTTGCTTCTTCATAACAAGGATATCCTCTTTCATCAGCATCGATTCCTAAAATTCTTACTGAATATCCTCCCTCAATAATAAAAGTATCTCCGTCAATTACTTTTGTTACTAATTTTGTTGTGCGATCTAGGAGATCTGGGAGAGAAGAACAATTAGATGAAGGTTCTTCTTGGTTACTTATGCTATTAGAATTTAGATAATTTTCTTTATTTGAATTTTGTAAATTTAATTTATTTCCAGAAAAATAAATTGCACCACCAATGATTAAAGCACTGATTATTATTGCAAAAAATGTTTTATTCCTCTCAAATAATTTATCCATCTCTTTAATTTTATTACCTTATTCCCATAACCCATAAACTCACCTAAAACCAACCCTTCTACTTATATTTAAACTTATATCACTTGCATTTAAAAAACTTTTACCTATATTCAAACACATTACTGACATTCCAATATTCTTAAGAATGTTAGAATATCTCATAACCCATCTCTAACCGCTCCTTTAGGCTTTCCTCAAAACCTTCAAAACCTTCCTCAAAACTCTCTCTCCCTAAACTTTCTACCGACATTCTAATATTCTTAAGAATGTTAGAATATTTTTGTAATATGGTTAAAAAAATTCTTTTAATAAATTTCAGATAAATTTCACAATCTGACAAATTTTTGGTTTATATATTACTCAAATGATTTCATAAATTCAATAAATTTTTCTCCATAGGGAGAAAGTGAATGAGACATAAATCTTCCTTGATAATTTTTTCTTAAAAGTCCTGCATTAACTAATCTTCTTGTGTGCTCAGAAACAGTTTTTATGTTCCAGTTAAGTTTGTCAGTAATTTCTTCTAAAGTAATGCCTTTATTTTTAGCTACTAAAAATAATATTGTTATTCTTCTATGGTTAGACACTCCTTTAAAATATCTTTCTAATTGTTTAGGGTTTTTCATAGGAAAATAGAAAAAACTAGTTAAATAGATTCCGACCTTAAGTATCTAAAATTTTTCTTATTTTAATTATACAAAACATTCTGATATTCTTAAGAATGTTAGAATATCAGTAATAGGTTTAAATTTGTGAATTTTGCTGGGAGTTTGAAAGATTATTTTGGGATATTATTTATTTTAAAATGCTTTATTTATCTGGCTATAAATCATAATATAAAACCCTCGTGAAATTGCTTCAAATGTATCTGTAGTGCGCTTGAAACTTTTTGAGAAAGTTCTGGAGTCCAATTGTGGATTTTTTCTAATTCGAAAATGTTGTTTACTAGTTTGCATTGATTAGTAATGAAAACTCCAGGAGAGCCTGAGATGTTAATTATTTCTCCATATCCTAAAACTACTAATGGAGTTATTTTTACAAATATGTTTTGATCGTTTAAAAATTTTCTTAAATATTCTGCTTGTTGAACTACTTGTTTGAATGGGTTTTTTCTATAAAGTTTAAATCTATCTTCTTTTTCCTTTCTGTAAATATCTGGTCCAGAGATTCTAAAATATCCTTGTCAAGTTTTAATTTCTAAAACTATAATTCCTTTTAGTCCTATTAAAAGTCCATCAATATTTTCTATTCTTGTGTTTGGGATTGTGTAATTTGCTATGTAAACATAGTTATCATCTAAAGATTCTTTTAATTTTTCTATGACTTCTTCTTCACCTGAAGCTCCAATATCAGCTTTTTCTTTTTTAGTTAAATAGTATTCAATATCGTCTTTAAAAATAGAAATAAAAAATATTGTTATAAAAAATAAAAAAATCCAATATTTTTTGAGAGAAGGTATAAAGTTATGGAGAGATTAAAATTATAAAAGCTATTAACGAAAATAAGAGTGCTTTTAAAGCTAATTTTTTATATCTTTTGCTTTCTTTTTCTGCGAAGGATTCTTGATATTTTATTAATTGCATATGTTAATTATAATTTAAATTATTCAAAACACAAATTATAAATCTTGCTTAAAGAATAAATGCCTCTGATGAATAAATCAAGATCTATATTTTCGTTTGGGGAATGGATGTTAAAACCTTGCAAGGTGAATCCTGTTCAAATTATTGGTTTATTGAATTTTCTTATTAAAATTTCTGCTGATGGGATATTTTCTCCTTCACGATTGAATACTGCTTTATTTTTAAAATCTTCTTCTAAAGCTTTTTGCTACTTTTAAAACATAAGGCAAATTGTAGTCAGTATAAAAAGGATTTGCTAATGCTAAAACTTTCAAAGAATATTTTACTCCTTTGGAAATATTATTTTCCGTGAAATTTTTTACTTTTATATTTATCTTTTCGTAATTAAATTTCTAAATTTAGATAATTCCTTTATAAGATATCCAAATTCTTTAAGAGCTATATGTTGTTCAGTATCTGTTTTTGATGTTCCTACTTCGATTAAAATTCCATCATATAAGAATTCATTTTTAGAAATCGTCATTTTCATCGCCTCGATGGTTGCAGGTACTATTTCTTCTCTCATTTGCGGACCGTGAGAGTGACTTGGATCAAAAAATAAAAGACACCCTGTTCTCTGTTTAACTCTTTTAGCTATATTATGAACAGGAGCATTTCTATAATTTTTCTTTTCGGGAACATCAACCCCTCGATGAATTAAAACCGTTTTTTCTCTGTAATCAGCATAATCTACTAAACCTTGCCAAGTTTTTTCCATAGTAGTTGATGATTCATATTTAGAACTATTTGCCTTTCTTAAATTTTCTCCTACCCATTTTGGATTTTTTATTCCTAGCCACCATCCATTTTTCTTAGCAAAATAACTCATTGTTAGTATGGGCCAACCTAATTGATTAACAGCTGGATTCCAAATTAGTAATCTGTTTTGAAAAATTTTCTTTTCGTAATGAATTAGTTGTATAATTGGTTCTACAATTTCGCTAGCAATAATAAGATGTGTTTCTTTAACGATTCTTTGAGCTATTTTAACTGATTCGGGAAGACTCAATTTGCTTAGTGTTTTCTTATTCAAAATGGTCCTAAGATTTTTAAGAAAAACATTATGATCTATCCCCATCCCTAAGCCACTTTGATTAAAATACGTTCTTGACTTCAATCCCACAATTCTTGTTCCCCAAACAGCTGGTTTACCATTAATTCTAATTTTTGCTATCCTAAAAATTTCTTTAATATTTTTTTTATCAATGGAACAAGGACCAGCTATTATTCTTAAATCTCTATTTTTCATTATTGAGTTTAATTAATTAATTATTGCAATTATTATTTTTAAAGTAAAAATCTTTTTAGAAACTTATTATTAGGTAAAATAATTATATTATGAAATTAAAAAAATTTATTTTTGAAAAAGGCGGTGGCTACCATTTTAAAACCTTAAATATTAAGGAAAAGAAAATTTATGATTTAAAAAAAATCTTTAAAAAACAAAATAATAACGAAAATAAAAAATTTGTTCATAAATTAAGAGATTTACCCAAAGATAACATTGGTAATTTTTTGTTTTTATTAAGAGTTTTAGATTTTAGACTTTGGGAATTTTCTCAAAATTGGAAGTATAGAAATGAAAAAGGTTTTTGGGGTCTTGTAGAAAGAATTAAAGACTTATTTAAAATTAAAAATCAAGAAATAATGAATTTTAATATTTTTAAAAAAATAATTTCACCTAAAGAAAACATACATTTATCAAGATTAAGATATAAATTATTTAGAAAAGCTTATTCCTGGCTTAGAAAAAAATATAAAGGAAATTTTGATAATTATTTTGAAGAAAATAAAAATCCGTTTGATTTTTGTTTTAATTTGTTTAAGCTAGAAAAGTTTAGAGATTATTATAAAAATCTTTATTTTTTAAAGCCCAATCAACTCTTATATTATGAATATATACTTGGAAAAAAGATTGAAAAGAAATTCACATCAGAATTAGAAAATCTTACCATATTTGCTGACTATAAAATTCCTCAAATTTTCATCAATCTAGGATTAATGGAAGTTCGCAAAGAATATTTAAAAAAACTAAATTGTAAAAAATTAATTAGAAGTAGATCAAAATTTGAAAATGAATTAAGATGGGGAAGCATAATTTTAGGAGAAAAAATTTCTAAAAAATTTCACCTGCCTCCCTATTTGGTAGACAGTACCTTGTGGTCATTATCGTATAAAATTAAAATGAACATTCCTTATCCTTTAGTTAAAACTATTTTTTATTAATGTTCCATTTTAGTGTTCTTAAAAAAGATAAAAATTCAAAAGCAAGATTAGGAATTTTGAAAACTCCTCACGGTATAATCCACACCCCTAATTTAGCTATTGTTGCCACCAAGGGAGCAATAAGAGGTTTAGATTTTGGAACAGCTAAAAAATTTGGAGCTGAAATATTTATGATCAACACTTTTCATTTATTTTTAAAAGAAAAATTTAAGATAATCGAAAAATTTGGTGGTTTGCATAAATTTTTAAACATTAACTATCCTCTAATGACAGATAGCGGTGGTTTTCAGGTGTTTAGCTTAGGATTTGGAATGGAGCATGGAGTTGGAAAAGTAGCTGATATATTTCCCGAAGAAAACATAGAAAAAAATGCCTCAAAGCGGATAGGAAAAACTGGATTGAATAAAAATTTGGTAAAAATTTATGAAGATGGAGTTGAATTTATTTCTCCCTATGACGGTAAAAAATTATTTTTATCACCAGAAATTTCTATTAAAGTTCAAAAAGTTTTAGGCGCTGATATCATTTTTGCTTTTGATGAATGTACTTCGCCTTTGCATAATTATGAATATACTAAAAAAGCATTGAAAAGGACACATAAATGGGCAATTAGATGTTTGGATGAGTTTGGAAGATCAAAAAAACAAGTTTTGTTTGGAATTGTACAAGGAGGGGCATTTGAGGATTTAAGAAAGGAATCTGCAAAGTTTATTAATTCTCTTTCGTTTTTTGGTTTTGGAATAGGAGGAAGTTTAGGTAAAAATAAAAAAGATATAATAAAAGTTTTGAATTGGACTGTTCCCTATTTAGATAAAAATAAACCAAGGCATCTTTTAGGAATTGGAGAAATTGACGATATTTTTAATTCTATTGAAAATGATATTGATCTTTTTGATTGTGTTATTCCAACAAGATGGGCAAGACATTCCTCAGGATTTACTTATAAAGGAAGGATAAATTTAAAATCAAGTAAATATTTGACTGACAAAAAACCAATTGATCCTTTATGTAAATGTCCTGTTTGCAAAAAATATTCAAGAGCTTATGTTTGTCATCTTTTAAAAGAAAAAGAGATTTATGGAGTTATACTACTCACTGAACACAACATTTTTTGGATAATGAATTTATTTAAAGAAATAAGAAGATCAATTAGAGAAAACAGATTTTTGGAATTTAAGAAAAAAATTTTAAAATATTGAAAATAAAAATTGAATAAAATGTTAAAAAATATTTTTTTAAAAATAGCAAGAAGGTTTGAGACGCCTGTTTATGTTTACGATGAAAATACTATCAGAAAAAACTCAAAAATCCTTAAAAAATATTTGCCAAATGCTAAACTTTATTTTGCTTGCAAAGCAAATAATAATCCTCAAATTATAAAAATTATAAAAAGCGAAGGTATTGGTATAGAAACAGTAAGTTTTGGCGAAATAAAACTTGCAAAATCTTTGGGTTTTTTAAAAAATCAAATAAGCTTTACCGCTTCGAATATTGATGAAAAAGAATTAATTTATGCTTCAAAAAACACGGGGGTTGTAAATTTAGATTCTTTAAATCAAATCAAGCTTTGGGGAGAAAATAAATTAGGTAAATTTATTTCTTTGCGTATCAATACTGGAATTGGTGCAGGACATCACAGTCATGTTGTAACCGGTGGCAATTATAGTAAATTCGGAATTATTTTAAAAGATTTAAAAACTGCTCAAGATTTAGCTAAAAAATACGGACTTATAATTTCTTCATTACATCAACATATTGGATCAAATATTTATGATTATTCTATTATGTTAAAAGCAATTGAAAAACTTCTTGTAGTTGCATCTAATTTTAAAGATTTAAATCACATTGATTTTGGGGGAGGGTTTGGGATGCCTTACAGACCAACTGATAAATCATTTGATTTTGAAAATTTTGGAAAAAAATTAAATGTCTTAATTAAAGATTTTGAAAATAGAATCAAACGCAAAATAAATTATTCTTTTGAGCCTGGAAGATTTTTGGTTGCTCAAGCTGGAAATTTATTAGTTAAAGTTACAGATATTAAAAAAACTCCACAAAATGTTTTTGTGGGAGTAAATTCTGGGTTTAATCATTTAATAAGACCCGCAATGTATGATTCGTATCATCATATTACTAATTTAAATTCTTCTAATAGACCGAAAATAAAGTTAAATATTGCGGGAAACATTTGCGAATCAGGAGATCTGTTTGCAAAAAATAGAATAATGCCCTTGCCAAAAATTGGAGATATTTTAGTAATTCAAAATGCCGGAGCATATGGCATCACAATGGCATCAAATTATAATTTAAGGCCACTGCCTAAAGAGATATTAATTACCAAAAATTTAAAAATAAAAAATATTTCATTTTCAAGAGAAAATTTTTTAAAAATTTAATTTTTGTTTTAATATACAAGATTTTGTATGGTTATGTATATGTTAAAATTTATAAAGACTATCTTTAGTCAAAAATTTTAGCAGCTTACAATGTATTGAATGCAGAAGTGAGAAGATTAGGAAAATGCATTAATGGCAAAAATTGATATCATTTTAGAATATTTATTTTGTCAAATTTATTCCTTAAAATAAAAGCTTGAAATTTATAATTATTACCTTGATTAATTTTTATGATATAAATTTTTATTTCTAATTGCTGATTTAATAAATTCAACAAATAAAGGATGGGGATGTAAGAAGCGAGATTTTAGTTCTGGGTGAAATTGAGTTCCTAAAAAAAATGGGTGGATTTTTTGAGGAAGTTCAATTATCTCAACAAGCAATCCTTTTTCTGATGTTCCTGAAAAGATAAGCCCATTTTTCTCTAAAATATTATGAAACTTTGGATTAACTTCATATCTATGCCTATGTCTTTCTAAAACTTTTTCTTTCTTATAAACGCTCCAAGCAATAGTTCCTCTTTTAATCCTACATTCCCAATTACCAAGTCTCATTGTTCCTCCGTATAGTCTTTCTGCGATTAATTTCTTTTGTTTTTCTAAAACATCGATAACTGGATATTTTGTTTTAAGATTAACTTCGGTAGTGTGAGCATTCTTAAGACCACAAACATTTCTAGCAAATTCAACAGTCATAAGTTGCAATCCGTAGCAAAGACCAAGTAAAGGAATATTGTTTTTTCTACAAAAATTGATTGCTAATATTTTTCCTTCTACACCTCTAGAACCAAAACCACCAGGAATAATTATTCCATCGTAGTTTTTTATTTCATTAATTCTTTTTCTATCTTTTTCATATTCTTCTGAATTCAGCCAATCTATTTCAGGTTTGAAGCCTAAATACCAAGAAGCATGTTTAATTGCTTCAATAACCGAGATATAAACATCCGATAAAACAAAATTTCCTGTTTTAAAATATTTTCCTACAATACCAATTTTTACTTTTTTAAAATAATTTTTCTTTAATCCAGGAAGAGGTTTTCTAACTTTTTTGATCTGATTATCTGATGATTTGTAAATTCGTTCAATTTTTTCTATCTCTCTTTGCCATAAATTTAGACCATTACCCTCTACCTTTTCGTTGCCTTTTAAATTTAGAGGCTTTAAAATTTTTCTTCCCAATTTTTCTTTTTCTAGATTAAGAGGGATTTTATAAAGAATCTTTTCATCCGGTGCAGAAATAATATTTTCTTTGGAAATCCCACAATTGAAAGCAATTTTTTCTTTTCTTTTTTCATCTAATGGAAATATTGCTCTTGCTAATACAAAATCTGATTGAAGTCCTGCTGAATTTAAAGTTCTTATCGCATATTGAGTAGGTTTTGTTTTGAGTTCCATTCCTTCGCCTTGATAAGGTAAATAACTAACTAAGATTAAAAGAACATCTTTTGGTCTTTGTAATTTTAAAATTCTTACTGCCTCTAAAAATAAAAGATTTTGATATTCTCCAACAGTTCCTCCTATTTCAACCAAAACAATATCTGCTTGAGTTAATTTTTGAGCATTATTTATTTTTTCAATTACTTCCAAAGGGACATGAGGAACAACTTCAACGCACTTTCCCTCGAAATATAAACTTCTTTCTTTTTGGATTAAAGATAGATAAACACTTCCTGTTGTCATATAGTTTTCTTTACTAAGCTCTTGATTCAAAAATCTTTCATAGTGTCCCATATCTTGATCGCATTCTGTTCCATCTTTTAAAACAAAAACTTCTCCATGTTCAATCGGATTCATTGTTCCAGCATCAACATTGACATAAGGATCAATCTTTATACAAGTAACTTTATAACCATACCAAGTCAAAATTTTAGCAATCGCCGAAGTAGCAACACCTTTCCCTACTCCTGACATTACCCCTCCGCAAATAAAAATGTATTTGGGCATTATTTTTTATTTATTTATTAATTTATTATTTATTAATTTAAATAATTCTCCTGCTGTTAAGACAATAAAAGACAAAATTAAAATTATTGTAAACTCAAATAAAGTAATTTCTGAGAAGCCTAAAAGATTTCTTAATGATTCGTTAAAAATGACTATATATTGTAAAAATAAGGAAATAACTAAGCCAAAAATAATATAAGGATTAAACCTAAAGCTTAACTTAAATATACTTTGATTAAGGGATCTTAAATTCAAAGCATTATAAATTTGAGTAAAGCTCATTACTAAAAAAGCATAAGTTCTTGCTTTTTCTAAATTGCTGGAATATTCGTAGTTAAAAATTAAAATGGTAAGGATCATCATCAAGCTTGCCATCATAATTAAATTTGGAATTAGATCTAATCCTATTAAAGATTCTTTTGCTTTTCTTGGGGGATGTTTCATTTCGTAGCCATGTTCTTTTTCAAAGGCTAAAGTAGTTCCCACAAGAGTATCAGTAACAAAGTTCAAAAATAATATATGAGTTGGTTTTAAGATAAATGGATATCCTAAAATCAAAGATGCTAAAATTGTTAAACTTTCTGCTACATTTGTAGTTATTAAAAAGAAAACAACTCTTTTTAAATTATTAAAAATTTTTCTTCCTTCTAAAAAGGCATTACTTAAACTTTTTAAATTATCATCAATTAAAATGATATCACTTGCTTCTTTTGCTACTTCTGACCCTCTTTTACCCATGCCAACACCAACTTCTGCTTTCTTAAGCGCTAAAACATCATTCACTCCATCACCTATATAAGCTACAGAATAACCAAGTTTTTGATAAAGTTTTAAAACTTTAAGTTTTGTTTCTGGTGTTATTCTTGCAAAAACATAAGTATCTTTAATAATTTCTAAAAGATTTTTTTCACTTAAATTTTGAATCTCTTTTTCATCGACTGCCTTTAAATTTTCAAAATCAATTTCTGTTGCGATATAAACTGCTGTTTCTTTATGATCACCTGTTAAAATTCTTATATCTATTCCCGCATTTTCTAATTCTTTGATAACTTCTTTAATACCTTTTTTGGGCGGATCGTATAAAGCAATTAAACCAACAAAAACAATATTTTCTTCTTCTTCCCCTTGACTATATGCAACTCCCAAAAGTGAAAAACCATTTTTAGCATACTCAAGAGCTTTATTTAAAATTTTCTCTTTTTCTTTAAACTCCTTAACTCCCTCTCTTTCTAAAATAAAATTAGATTTTTCAATTAAATTTTCAAAAGCTCCAATATAAAAAGATTCAATAATTTCACCCTTAACCATAATCCTTTTATATTTTCTTATTCTTGAAAAGGGCTCTTTTTTAATAACTTCATAATCCTTTAAAATTTCTTCTTTTTTAATTTTTGCTTTCTCTAAAAGTGTAAGCAAGGCGATATCTCTTGGATTGCCTTTTGTTTCTATTTCATTTTCTTTTTTTATGATTTCTGCTTCTGAAAGTAAAGCACAGGCATTTAAAATTTTCATTACAGCAAAATTATCAAAAAGATTTATTGCTTTTCCATCTTTTAAAAATTCTTCATTAACTTCTATTTCTTCATCAAAAACAAAAATTTTCTTTACAACCATTTTATTTTCTGTCAAGGTTCCTGTCTTATCTGTTAAAAGAAGATTTATTACCGAAAGATTTTCTATTGCTTGTAAATTTTTAACAAAAATATTCTTTTTGAAAAGGTTATAAGCACTAATTACTAAAAGAACAGAAATGATAACTGGAAGTCCTTCTGGTATAGAAGAAACAAAAGAAGAAAGAACAAAAAGTATTATATCTAGAAATAAATAATTTCTTTGAAGAGCAAAATAAAAAATTAAAATTGAAGTAGAGAGAGCAATAAAAATCATTTTTAAAACTAAATTTTTAGAAAGTTTTTCGAAATGGGGAGCATATTCTTTTTCTTCCTTGTATTTTTCATAAATTTTTCCTAAATAAGTATTTATTCCCGTAGCAAAAACAATTCCCTTCCCCTTTCCTTCAACTACACTACTTCCCATATAAGCAATATTTTTTCTTTCTTGAATAGAAGTTTCTTCTGGTAGAATTTCCGTTTCTTTTTCGACCGGTAATGATTCACCTGTAATTATTGATTCATCAATTCTAAAATTATCAACTTCAAAAATTCTTATATCTGCAGGAATAATATTTCCTTCTTCTAAAATAACAATATCTCCCGGAACTAAATCTTCAGAATCAATTTCAACAATTTCTCCTTCCCTTAAAACCTTTACTTTTGGTTTTAAAAGATTTTTTAACTTTTCTAAAGTTTTTTCTGTTCTTAGTTCGAAAAAGAAACCAATAAAAGTATTAACTAAAATAATAAGCAAAACAATAAGAAAGTCATTAAATTTTTTAAGAGAAAAAGTTAGAATTAAAACAAAAATAAGAACTAAATTAAATATATTTTTAAACTGTTTTATAAATATAAAAAATAAAGATCTTCTTTTTTCTTCGAGAAGAATATTTTTTCCATATTTCAAACTTCTTTTTTTTATTTCTTCCTGAGAAAGTCCAATAAATTTTGTTTCTAATAGATCTAAAATTTCTTCTATTTTTAAAGAGTGAAAATTCATTTAGTTTTGCCCCCGGCAGGAGTCGAACCTGCAACCTCCTGGTTAAGAGCCAGTTGCTCTGCCAATTGAGCTACGGGGGCTAACAAATTTTAAAACAATAAAAAATCTAAAGAAATATTTTAATCAATCAAAGCCAACAATAATTGTTTTTATTTTAACATAAAAAAGCCGAGAATAAATTCTCGGCTTACGATTTAAATTACATATGGTCTAAAACAAGGGGACCGATAAATCCCTCTCGGTAATAAATTCCACCGAGAGGCATATATCTACCTTTCCTTCCTCTTGAAATAAAAGCAAAAAGAATCAGCATTTTTAAATTATCAAAATAGAAGGAAGGAGTATCTAACTCAATAGATCTTAGATACCCCTTCCCCTTCTTTAATCCGTTAGCCATCATCTTCGTCAAGGTATCCTTTTCTCCTCTTCTTTTAAGAGGAGAAACGGAATACTGAGCAAATTCTTCAATCCATTTCTCGCCCTGATAGTCTTCAAAAAATATTTTATTTTTTGGAGTTACTCTTTTTCGAAGATCGTCAGGACAGGAAATGGTATCTCCCCAAATTTTTCCCCAAATTTCTTTTCTGGAAGAAAATATTATCAGATCTTTTGAAATATTTTCTTCCAAAAGATATAGGGTAAATAAAAATCTAAATTGGGGATTAATTTTTAAAGACAATCCTAAAAGATCATTAGGACTGTCGTTTACGTCCGTTATTTCAAATTTTTTTGAAGGTAAGGATGAGGACAAAATCCTCCCTTCAACGGCTATAAGAAAAGAAGGAACCCTGTAATTATCGTAAATAAAAGTTCCTTCTTCACCATTAAAAAGACTACTCCATCTCAAGATAAAATAGTCTGTCAGCCACAGAATTTCTTCTTCGATTTTGATTTTCACCAATTTCTTTCTTCCTCCTTGTTTGTTTAGTGTTCACGGGTTTATCCCTTAAAAAACCTGTTAAGATGATAAAATCTTAAATAGATTTTTTAAGCGATAAACTAGACAATTTATTATAACAAATATTATAACAAAAATAAAATTATTTGCCGATAACAATATTTAAGTTGCTGATAACTTCAAGGTTTCGTATTTATTAAATAATTTTGCTAATTCTAATATATCCTCCTCTTTAAATTCTACCCCAATATCATGCTTTATTCCATAAAAAAATGGTGACTTAACCTCTGCCACTTCTCTCCTCATACTTTCAGTTAATTCTATCACCTCTTCATTTAAAAAAATTTTTTGCAATTTATCAACAATTGACTTAGGAATTTCTGACTTTAAAAACAAATTATCTACATAATTTTCAAGTATTAAATCTAAAAAATATCTTTTCAATATCTCTTGTCTAATTTTTAATCTATTCGTTTTCTTTAATTCTACTATTTTATTATTAAATATTTCTATCCATTCATTTATATTTTTATTGCCTTCGTTTAAGTCTGCAATTATTTTTTCAAAATCATTTTTAAGCTCACCTTCTTTATCATGTCTGAAATAATTTAATTTTTCTACTAAACCTTTAAATTCTTCCTTGTTTATATTACAATCCCGAAATATTTCATCCATATCAACTTTTTTTAATTTAAAATAAAAATCTACAATTCTTATCCTTGTTCTTACTTCATTATCTATAGGAGAAGAAGGAAAATCTTCTTTACCACTATACGTCATAAAATAAATAAATGGTTCACTTTTTTTAAAAAGAAATCTCAATATCCCAGATTCTAATCCTCTTGCTCTAAAAATATTAAATCTTTCTTGAGGAGTTTCAGGTTCAATTATTTCTTCTAAATTTAAATTTCTTCTAATTTCATTTAATTTTCCATATTCGGCTCCTATATGTACAAAACCACCTAAAATAGATACTAAAAATATAAGTTTCGAAGTAATAATAAATTCTTCCTTATTTTTAATTTTTAGCAAAAATTCCTTTTTTATATCTAAATCTTTAAATATTGGTTCAATTTTTTCATAATGATCTAATAAAACTTCTGCTATTTGAGAATTTATTTCTTGAATCTTTTCTTTATTATATTCTAACTGTGAAAAAAAATCTTTATAATCATTAAGTATACTTACAACTGTATCTTTTATCTCAGGCTTAAGAATAGTTGCTTCCTCTTTTTTCCTATCAAAAAATTTCCTCTCTAGATAATCTTCTAAATTTTTCTCAACTTCCTCTTGCCATCCTTCTTTATTTAAATATTCCATCAATGTTTCATGAAAATCTATTGAGTAATTAAATTTTTTTTCTTTAAAACCAGGAATGATTTCTTTCAATGATATTTTTATCTCCCCTATATCAATGACATCAGGTTTTTCTTTATCAAATTTTTGATAATATACAGGGTAATAAAAAACTTTATCTTCGGTTGCTGAATTTATTCTTGCATGTGCCAATTCCAAAAAATCTATAGCTCTTGGTCTTAGATGAATTGTTGTCGATAAATAATTTGAATTGTTTAAAGTTCTTCTTAACCTATCTCTAATTATGTCTAAAATTTCTAAATTTATTCCATACTTTTCAGATAAAATCTTTAAATCACTTTCTGTCTTTATTTTTCTTTCCTTTAAATATTCTCTAAAAACATCAATTTCTCTAGGTTTTTTAAATTCTTCTTTTGATAATTTTTCCATTTAAATAAAATTATAAAATATTTTTAAAAAATTGAAAAGCATTATAAAAAGTAAAATTCTCATCAATATTATTTTTTTTTAAAGAATTATAAAATTCTAAATAATTTCTAGCTTCCTTAAAGTTGTCTCTGAACTTAAAACCAAAAAAATCTGTTCCTATAGCAATATTTTTAGGAATAATTTTTCTTATTAATTGATATTGTTTTATAAAATCATTTATAGATACTTTTTTTTCGTCTTTAGTTAAAGAATAAGGCAAAAGTGTTAATCCCAGTAAACATTTTTTATCTTTAATTTTTTTAATTATAAACATGGATAAGTTTTGCTCAAATTTTACATTTTTTTTAACGCCATTATGAGAAAAAATAACAGGTTTATTATAAATTTTAAAAGTATCCTTTATTGTATAAATTGAAGAATGAGCAAGATCTAATATAATATTGTATTCTTCTAAAAATTTTATTAATTTTATTCCGTCTTTAGTTAGACCAATTTTATTTTTTGTTTTTAAGCTTGTTGAAAATATGGAATCTATATTCCAATTCAAACCGAAAATTCTTATTCCTAGATCAAAAATTTTTTTAGCATCTTTTTCATTTCTTAAAAAATTCAAACCTTCGACTCCTAAGATTATACCTATTTTTCCTTTCTCGTGATAAACTTTAAGAAAATCTTTTAGGTTTAATACTATCTTAAAATGATGAAATTTTTCTATATAATTGATATATTTTTTATATACTCTGATAAATTCTTTAAATGTTAGAGGAAACCAATTGCCATTTTTTAATTCAAAAGGAAAAATATTAGTTATAGCAAATTTCAGTTCAGAAGATTTAAATTGAGGTATGTCTCCGTGTCGTTTTAAATCTTGTTTCTTTAAGGAGGAAAATTTCATTCCCAAAAACTCAGACATCCTTAAATATACTTCTAAATCAAGATGTAGATCAAATATTTTCATTATATTTTCTTAACATTTTCTCTAAATCTTTTAAAGTGCAACTCACCTTAGCATATAAATTATGAAAATGAATACTTTCATCTACTTCTGTCTCTATTTTAACTTTCATATCTTTATCTTTTATATTTAAATCTATTAGATATTTATATAAATTAAAAGCAACTACTCTAACGACATCCTCACAAAATAATTCTTTCTCATGAGACTCTCTTATAAACAAGTGCTCATCGTTACCGCTTAAAAGTTCTCTCACAATGGTAACCGAATTATCTAAAATTTGATAAATATCTCGATAGTTAATTCTATTTTCTTTGTTTTCTAAATATATTTTGACGCTCCCTCTATTGGTATGAGATTCGAAAGGAATTTGTTCTAAAATTTGATAAATATCATTTTCTTGATAACCTAAATTTTTCAAATGTTGATAAAACTTTCTTATAGCCCATCTTTGTGGGCAAGGACAAGCATTCATAAATTGAACTCCTAAACCTATAATATTTTTTACTTTATCATCCTTTAAAATAGAAGTAGAATATAAATTTAAAATTTCATGTCCTTTTCTTCCAGATTGATTTTTATAGGTATCTTTTTCGTAAATGCCTTCTACAACAATTTCTCCTTTGTTTTTTTCCTGAGTAGCGGCAAGTTCTTTTATTATTGCTTCCGAATACTCAGATAAATCCTTAAAAACATTGTCTTTAAATTTTACTAAAACCCTTTCTAATCTTGACATATGTAATCCTCTTTTATTAGCCCTTAAAGGAATAAATATTTTTAAATCAACTAAAATTTCTATTTTTTTATTATCTTCAAAAGGATCGTAAATTTTTACATAGTGAGGCCTTTGGGTTATACCAACTTTTTTAATAGGAAGTTTTATTCTGGGTTCACTATCAGGCATATCAACAAAAGATTTATCAAAAATATTATCAAAATTTAGATTCTTTTGTTTTAATATACTACTTTCAGAAAGAACAAATTCTTTAGAGTTATCAATAATTTCGACAGTATCATAAATTTGAGTTTTATTATTTTTGCTAAAGAAAAATTTATCTATAATCTTCTTGATCATTTTATTTAGCTTCTTTACGGTTTTGTTAATTCTCAAAAAAACGACCTCAAAAATAAAAAAGGCCGGGGTTGCCGGCCATTGTATTTTGATTTTTTTTCTAGTTTAAATAAAACATTTGGCCGGCATTTTCTCCCAGCGCAAAATAAACAAAACAAAAATAAGCACAAATAAATTTAAGTTCATAATTGCTTATTGTATATTAAAAATTTAATTTTGTCAAGTTCTATTAGATAAAATTTCTAAGAATTCTTCCAACATCTGATTTAATTTTTCCCATCTTGCTGTTTCCTTAATAATCTCTGCTTCAACTAAAGAAGCAATAATTTCTTTTTGCACTTCTTCGGAAAATTCTTGTAGATTTTCTAAAATAAAATTTTTGTATTCTTCTAACTTACCTTCTCGAAAAAGTTCTAGAGCTTTTTTGATTATTTTATTTTGATCCATTGTATTAATAATTTAAATTTTGTTTTAATTTATATTTTCAAAATTTATCTTCGCGGATTCAAATTGTCTTCTTATCTCGTCCCTAGTTTGTTTTGAACCCTGAACTTTATTAACCATAGCTCCCGCCATCATAGCTATCATAGGTTTAACATATGTTGAAAAAACATCGGTATCAATTCTTAAATCTCTCATTTTTAAAGCATTGGATATTCCACTTATTAATAAACTAAGAGTCTGATCAAATTGTTCTTCGATAATAGTTTTTATTATTTTCAAAAAATAAGTTGAGGTAAAAAACCTTTCCTCATCACTTTTTTTGTAATGATCTAAAAGTTTTCGTGGTATTTTATGAATTTCTCTAAATAATCCATAAATTTCTTCAAGAATATCAAAAATCCTTTTTATTTTTTCTAAATCTTGTTGCGTAATTTGAATAACCTCTGAAGAAGACGTACTGGAAATTTTTTCTACTAGTTCATTAATACGTTTTTTGCTTTCTTCATCTAAACTTGAATTATTAGCTGCTTCTCTTAATTTTTCAATTTCTGAAATAAAATTAGACAATTCAAAAAACTTTTGAACACTTACAGATCTTTTTTCTCCTGATATTCTTTCACTAAGATCTTCCATTTTTTTCCTTGTTTTTTCTTGTTGTCTTCGAAGGTCTTCAACTTTTTCTCTGTTAACCTCGATACGTAATTCACCACCACTAGAAGGTAAAATTTTTTGTAAAACTATCTCAATATTTTTACCTTCAAGATTTATTCTTGTACCACCTGGAAGTTCTACTCTAACATTACCATTTTCTAACCTTATTATAATAGGCTCTACTTCTGAACTTTCTTTTTTTGTCCTTGCCGAATCTTCTGGTTTTTCAGGTAATTTTGATGGAAATTCTATCATGAGTTTATTATAACAAAGAAAATCAATTTTTACAAATAAAAATTATTTTTTATAAAATTATTTTTATAAAATTATTTTAAAACTTTATAAAATTATTTTAAAATTTAATTACAGTCTTAATAGTAAAAAACCAACTTTTAATAGGTTTATTAATGTGGTTAAAAAAGAAAAATATATTTTTAATCATCATAATATTCTTTTTTGTCTTAAGTAAAAATTCATCAGGAGAAATAAATTTTAGCAGCTCTCCTCTTAATAACGGTTATATTTTTAACGGAGCTATCAATTCTTTAGTTCACGATGCCGATCGAATATTTTTAGGTGGTAATTTTACTTATTATGGTCCCTACAAAGGTAGTGGTTTTGTTTTTGATGTAGAAAATAATTTATCCGTAGATTTATTAGAAAAAGTAGATGGAATTATTTGGAGCGTTATTTCTGATGGAAACGATGGTTGGTATATAGGTGGCGATTTTTTAAAAATTGGAGATAAAAAAATAAAAAAATTAGCCCATATAAAAAGTGATGGTATGGTTGATGAAAATTTTAGTTTTTCTATAGACGATGCTGTTTATGCCCTAGCCCTCAAAGATAATATTCTCTATATTGGTGGCGCTTTCAAAAATATTGAAAATTCAGGAATTAATTATTTAGCTGCTATAGATTTAGAAAAAAATAAAGTACTAACCAGTTTTAAATTCATACCTAATAATTATGTTTTTTCTTTATCTCTTGACGATTTAAGAAAGAGACTATATTTAGGAGGACAATTTTTAAATATCAATGGAGAAGAAAGAAAATTTTTAGCTGCTATAGATTTAAATGGCAACCCAAAACTTGTAAATAATTTCCAACTTAACAATTTAAACGAAAAAATAACAAATTTAACTCTATCTAAGGATAAACAAAGACTATATCTTACGGGCTATTTCACTTCCCCTAAAAAATATATCTTAGCTATTGACTTAAATAATATATCTTTAATAAGTAATTTTAACCCTGAACCTAATTTACCAGTTTTTTCTGTAATGGAAGAAAAAGGAGAAAGAGAAAATTATTTATATTTAGGTGGAGCTTTTACTCAAATTGGCACTACCTCAATCAATTTGTTAGCTAAAGTTAATGCTTCAACAGGAAGAATAATACCTTTCAATTGTGACTTCCAGATTGAATCTGACTTTGATTCTGTTTTAACTTTGTTTTTAGATGAAAATAAAAAAAATCTTTATGTGGGAGGATTTTTTAGCTCAATAAAAAACAAAAAAATTTACTACTTTGCTTCATTTAACGTAAACAATGGTTGTTCAATAAATGATACGAATCTTAAAATTAACGATAGGGTAAATTCTATTTCTTTCAATCAAAATAATAAGATATTTATAGGTGGAAGATTTAATTCTTATGGTGGTTATTACAAAAAATACTTAATCGCTTTAAGAAAAAAAGATTTTCTTCCTGATGAAAGTTTTGTTTTTAATCCAAACAAAATAGTAACCAGTTTAGCTATTGATACAAAACAAGAAAAATTATACCTTGCAGGTTATTTTAATAAAATAAATGAACAAAACAAAGATGGTTTGGCGATAATCAATCTAAAAGATAACCAAATAGAATCTGTTAATATACCGATAGAAACCAATAAAGGAAATTTAATTACCTCTATAGCGATAGATAATGATTATTTATATTTAGGCGGTTCTTTTACTAACTTAAACAATAGTAATATCAATTATTTAGCTAAATTTAAAAATTCAGGAGAAATTATCTCCACTTTTCACCCTAACCCCAATAATTCAGTAAATTCTATTATTGTTAAAGATAATTTTTTATACATCGGAGGACAATTTACTTCAGTCGACAATCAAGAACAAAATTATTTTTCAGTCTTAGATAAAGAAACAGGGGAAGTTATTAATTTTTTTAAAGATAATTTTGACGGTTCTATTAATGCTCTATCTTTAGATAAAAAACAGAATTTACTTTTTGTAGGAGGAAGCTTTCACTATCCTTTAAGAAATTTTCTTGTTTTTGATTTATCCAATAATAAAGTATTAAATACTATTTCCAGAATAAACAATATTTTATTTTCCCTTGATACTGATGAAGAACATGGAATAATTGTAATGGGAGGATATTTTAATCTTAAAGACATTTCTCAAAATCCGCTTTTTATCTGGGAATACCGAGAAAAAGATAAACCTGAAATTTTCGATATCTACTATGATGATTTTAATTATTCTTTAGTAAAAATAGATTCCCAGCTTCAAAGAATATATTTAGCAGGAAATTTTAGAAGATTAAGCCAGGATATTCATATAGTTAATTTCTCTGTTTTTAGCTTATCCCCCAAACAACCATCAAAGCAACAAAAGCAAAGAGTTTTTTCAGGAGGTAGTGGAGGAAGTTTTTCTTCTGGGTCTTCTGTTAAAGATTTATCGATAGGAAAAGAACAATTAAATCAATATATAATCTCCCTGATATTACAATCATTAAAATCAACGACTACAAAAATAACGACTACAAAACGAGAAGTCGGTAAAATCCCGGGAATACCTCCTAACTTTAAATTTACTAAAATATTAAAATTAGGAGATAGAAACATACAAGTAAAATATCTACAAATTATATTAAAACGAGAAGGAAAAAAGATATATCCCCAAGGAAAAATAACTGGTATATTTGGTTTAGCCACTAAAAAAGCAGTAAAAAATTTTCAAGAAAAATATAAAAAAGAAATTTTAACTCCCAGAAAGCTAAAAAGAGGAACAGGTATAGTTGATAAATACACTATAAAAAAACTTAACCAAATTTTAGGTTACTAAACTAGGAAATAAAATTAATCTAAAACTGGTGGTGGAGTTACCGGTATTATTTTAGTTCTAACCGGAGGGTTAGGATTATATAAAATTAAACCTGAAGAAGGAGGAATAGTCAAAGTTTTATCAAATTCTAAAAAATCATAACTTTGAGGAGAAAGAAATGTGGGCATTTGCATATAAGAATTAAAAGGTTCTGTGTCGGTAGATAGAGTATAGTTAAAAGATAAATTCTTAGAAGTATTAAGTAAAACTAGACCTTGTTCATATCTTCTTTTATAAAGAGCACCATTAGTAAATCCTGAGGTCGAAGCTATAACTAAATCGTCAATCTTACTTACTTTTTCTGGTTTACCCATAGGAACAAAAAGTAAATCAGTATAACATTGAGCATAATTATACCCATCAATGTCTCCGGTGGGAACAAGAGCAAAATAAGTATTAGGGTTATTTACTAAGTAAAAAGCAGAAATAACGAAATTAGTCTGGGGAGAAAAATCGTTACAATTATCTTGATAGTAATTTTTTAAAAATCTAGAAATTAATAAAATATAATCAAAATTTTGATTTTCGAAAATAGTTTTAAAAAGAAGATGAACTTTTTGAGGCAACAAAGAATACTTTAACTCTCCATTTATAGGTTTTCTATCAAGTAACCAGTTTTCATCTAAATAACCATTAAGATCATCTTTAAAATGGAAATAATTTTTAGGATCATTTAAATGTAAGGCATCATTATCTATATAGGTCGAATAACCAAAATTTGCAATTGTTTTAAAAAGACCAGCTGTTTTAGATTTTAAGTACCTTAAATAAAAAGAGTTGGCTTTTTTTACCTCTGGTAAAGAAGCATATTGCCTTGAAATACTTCTCTCGTCAGCATGAGCAGCATCAAAATAAACAGCATCAAATTTTAACTTTTCGTTATTAAAATAAGTCAGAAATTTTTTTAAAAATTCAATATTTTTATCTAATATAAAAGGATGATCGTATTGAGCATGAATATTATGATAAGAAGAATCAATGCAAGAATCTGTTTTATATCTAGCAAAAGAAAAAGTACGTAAAGTTTCTGGATGGCGAGCATTATACTGAATCGGGGGATTATTTAATAAAAAACAGCTAGAGGTATTAACAAAAAAATCAAAATCATCAAGAAAGTGATAAAAAAAACCACCAGCTAAAGAAAGAGGATTACCCCATGATAATGTCTCTGACCTAAACCAGTTCATTTTATGAGGAAAATGAATGTAATAAAAATATTTCCATTCCGGATCATGGTTTTTAATAATTAAATCAAAATAAGCATTACTCAAATGAGCATTATTATTTTGATAAGCTCCAATAAAATCAGAATTATCGGGCAAAGAAAAAATTTCAAATAATTTCAATGATTGTGTTTTTTTGTTTGGCCATTTAATACATGAGTCATTTCGATAAATATATAATGAAGCTTTATCTAACCAAAAAACACCATCTGAAGGCAAAGAAGAATCAGGGAAAGAAAAAATTATTCTAGCTGAAATATAATAAAGCGGTCTGTTATCCGTAGTCGAAGGAATAAGAGAAGTAATTTCGATTTTTTCCCAATTAGGGAGAGGAGTTGAGGTTGGACCGTAGGTTACCAAGGAAAGATAGTTTATACTTTTATCTGGGTCTAAATAACCACCTAGTAAACTTATTTGGTAGTTTAGATTATTGAGAACTGGAGAAGTCTTAAGATATAAGGAAAATTCAATTTTATCTCCTATATCTGGGTAAAAATCTTTAGAATCCATAGCATACGGAGAGCTAGAAGTTATTTTTTTTCTAGTAGCCACAAGAGCATGCAAATAAGAAGAAGAAACTGTAAGATTTTTATCTTTTTTAAGTTCTATTTTTTGACTAGCTGTACCACTATAAAAATTTTTTCTATCAAAAGAAGGTAAAAATTTAAACCCCAATACTTGAGGAAATTTAGCATACCAACCCTGAGCTATTTCAGAAAAATTGTTTTTATATAAAGCGCTAATAAAATCAAAAATAGTTTCAAATTCTCCTATGCCTCCTACATAATCAATGCATTCATTTTCACTGTCTTGAGAATAAGCACTATTAACCAATAAGAATAGTACTAAAAAGATGAATAAAGAGAATTTTATTTTCATAAATTATTTTTTATTATAAACTCTATTTTGATTCTGTCAAAAATTTTATAGGTTCATAATAACCATATTCAGTAGGGTTATGAGGAATATAACCATAGCACTTTTTATAAGAACCATTAACAAAACATTTTGCTTCCACCGGACTTTCAAGAACTGGTTTTTTCTTTATTTCAAAATGAAGGTGAATATCTAACTTAGAATTTTTATCACAACCGTCTTCTCCTATTCGCCAATAATTACATCCATAACCAGTAGCTCCAACTCTTCCAATTATTTCTCCGGCTTTTATGCTGTCTCCTTCCTTAAGCTTATTATTAATCTCAGCAAGATGTCCATATAAAGAGTATGTAATTAAGGAACTTGAACTAGCTATAGAATGTTTGATTATAACTGTATTACCTAAACCATGATCATCTTTTCCGTTGAAAACAATTTTTTCTATTGTTCCTTGGTAAATATTATAAACATTTAAATCTCTAGCATCTATATTGGGAGCTAAATCAATTCCAGCGTGCTGAATATAATCTGGTTCCCTGTTATTACCGTTTAAGTATAATGCTCTTATGGGATTATTAAATCTTTGTCTTATGTAATACTGGTCGCTCTTTACAGGAAAAACAAAACCATTTTTAACTTTAATGTTATCTAACTCTTTATAGGAAACCACTAAATCTCCTGATTTAGCTTTTTTAAAAAAATTAATAGCATCTTGTTTTTGAAGACGAAGGCAGCCACCAGAAAAAGTAGAACTAACCATTTCTCCATTAAGATAATGAGGTATTTCATGAATAAAAAAATCTTCATACATTTGAACGGCATAATTCATATACACCGGAAAAATAGAAGAAATATGTTTTTCTCTTTTGACCCCTAGGCGAAAATAACCCGTAGGTGTTTGATACCATTTACCCTCGGGGGCTTGGTAAGCAATAGGAATAGTCTCTTTTAGTTTACAGTTTTCAAAAAAATAAATATAGTTTTTAGAAAGATTAATTTCCCAAACCCTTGCTTCGCAAATTTTAGGCAAAATTTTATTTTTATTTATATTGATCTTGATTTCATTATCTACATTGGATGAATCGAATTTTAAAACAAGAACAGAACTTTTTAAAACTTCTAAAACAAGAAAAGTAAAAATCAATACTAGTAACAATATTAACGCTAAAATAAATATAAAAAATTTAATTTTCATTTTCTCTAAAAATAACCGTTATCTCACCTTTGAGATTTAAATTTTCATTTTTATTACCATCTACCTCTAACTTGTTAATTAACTCACCTAAATCACTCCTTATATATTCTTCATGAATTTTAGAAATTTCCCTTCCAAGAACTATTTTTCCTTGTTTCCATACATTTTTTATTGTTTTTATGGTTTTTAAAATTCTTTTAGAAGATTCATAAAAAACAATGGTCATTTTTAAATCTTTAATTTTTTTAAAATAATTTTCCAATCCCTTTTTAGGTAGAAATCCCAAAAATAAAAACTTATCCAAAGGAAGGCCTGAGGCAACAAGTACTGTTAAAAACGCTGATGGTCCTGGTAAAGCCTCAACCTTTATATTTTTTTCTAAGCACGCTTTTATTAATCTATATCCTGGATCAGAAATTCCTGGCATCCCAGAATCGACCACTAAAGCACAGTTTTCATTCTCTAAAATTTTGAGTATATATGGAATTTTCTCTTCCTCTTTAGGAGCAAAGTAAGAAATCAATTTTTTATCTTTAATTCCATAATGATCAAGTAAAATTTTTGTTCTTCTTGTATCTTCACAAATAATATAATCGACCTCTTTTAAAACTTCTAAAGACCTCAAAGTAATATCTTTTAAATTTCCTATCGGTGTTGGAACAAGATAAAGTTTCATTAAATATATTTTAAAATGAAAAATACGGGCTGTGGCCTAATGGGGAAGGCACTGGCTTCGGGTGCCAGAGATTGCGGGTTCGAATCCCGCCAGCCCGATTAGTTAGCGAATGATAACCATTGATAATATTTTTTAACTTTTCCGGTAACGATATCTTTATAATAGTTTCTAATTTTAGAGCTGACCTCTCCAATTTTTTTCTTGTATTGATTTATCTGAATAATAGGCGTAATTTCAGCTGCTGTCCCTGTAAAAAATAACTCCTCAGCTCTGAATAATTCTTTTAAAGCAATATCTTTCTCTCTAACTTTATAGCCAAAATCTTTAGCAATTTTAATAACTGTATCTCTTGTAATTCCTGGTAGAATGGAACCTAATTTGGGAGTATATAAAGTTTTATTTTTAACCATAAAAATATTTTCTCCAGGTCCCTCTGCCACAAAACCCCTATAATCCAAAAGTAAAGCTTCATCATAGCCTTCTTTTTTAACGTCGAAAGTAGCAAAAATCGAATTCACGTAATAACCACAAACCTTAGCTGACGAAACAACTGACTGAGGGTGAAGTCTTATAAATTTTGAAATTTTAACTTTCACACTTTCTTTTAAATATTTTGGCCATTCCCATAAGGAAATATAAACATTTATTTCAGCACCATCGGGATCTAAACCCATTTTTCCATAGCCGTAAAAACAAATTGGTCGTATATAACAATTTTTTACTTTATTGATCTTTATTAGCTTTAAAACTGCTTCTTTCATTTCTTGAGAAGAATAAGGAATTTTTATTTTTAAAAATTTGGCAGAGTGATAAAATCTTTTTATATGATCATCTAATCGAAAAACAGCTGGCCCTAAAGAAGTTTCATAACATCTAATACCTTCAAAAACACCACTCCCATAATGCAAAGCATGTGTTAAAACATGAATTTTTGCTTTGTCCCAAGAAATATATTTATTGTTAAACCAGATTTTTTTTGCTTTATTCATTTGCAGATGATAATATATAAATAAATTAAATTTTACCAAAAAACAATATTTAAGTATCAACAACTATAGATTTTCTCTTTTATAAAATATAAAGATCCGTATAACGAAGATTTATTTTTTAGTTTTGATTTAATGATTCTTGGTTTTATTTTAAAAGGAAACAACTTACTAAAATTTTTTCTAATTAAATTAATATCTAAACTTTTACTTAAACCTCCTCCTATAATTATTACTTCAGGTGACCAAAAAAGAGAAACATTAACTAAAAATAACGAAACTAAAAAATTTATCTCTTGCCAGATTTTTTGATTATTAATTTTCTCTGGCTTTTTACCAAAAATTCTTTCTAATGCTAATCCAGAAATCAGATTTTCAACTTCTATCGGAAACAAATCTCCTGATATCAAAAAATAACTATGTCCTGGTTCGAAGCCAAAAAATTTTTCATCTGGTCTTTTATTCACTATTCTTGCTCCACCAACTCCTGTACTTAAAGTTATATAAGTAACAATATTAAAATTCTTCCCTGCTCCATAAACTGCTTCACCAAGACCAGCAAGTAAAGCATCATTTTCCAAATAAATATCAGCTTTTGATATTTTTTCTAAATCTTTCTTTAGATTTCTGTTTTCAAAATCTTTTAAATTTGAAGAATAAATTAATTTTTCTTTTTTTCTATCAAAAACTCCTGGAAATCCAAAAACAATTATGGGGACGTCGTACGTCCTTATATTTTCTTTAATAAAATTTAAAAAATCTTTGTATTTTTTAGGAGTATCTAAAATTTTGTATCCTTCTATTTTCTTTAAATTTTTACTCCATCCAATTTTTATTTTGCTTGCCCCTATATCAAAGAAAAGATTCATTAAAAATAATTAAGAATATAAATTTAACAATTTATTTTCTAAAAATTTTAGAAATGGTTCTGGACTAAATTCTTTTTTATAAACTTTTTTGATTAGCTCTTTAGAAGTATATGTTTTTCCATATCTATGGATATTGTTTTTAAGCCAATTTTGAATCCTTATTATCGAAGATTTTTCTTTTAAAATCCTATCAAAACTATCTAAATCTTCTTCAATCTTTTCTAACCACATCCCTGCTAAAAATGTTCCCAAAGAATAAGTAGGAAAGTAACCAAAGTAACCACAGGACCAATGAATATCTTGAAGAATTCCCTCTTGATCATTTTGAGGATAAATTCCTAGATAACTTTTCATTTTTTCTCTCCAAATTTCTGGGAGTTCTTTTACTTTTATTTTTCCTTCTAAAAGACCTTTTTCTATTTCAAATCTTAAAATAATATGAAAATGATAGGTAATCTCATCAGATTCAACTCTTATAAATTCTGGTCTTATAAGATTAAAATAGTAAATAAAGTCTTTTTCTTTATATTTTTTAAGAAATTCTAAATGTTTCCTAGCTAAAGGAAAAATTAATTTTAAAAAATTAATATTTTTACCAACGATAATTTCCCAAAATCTTGATTGTGATTCATGAATTCCGTAAGAAACACCTCCTTGTAGAGGTGTAAATTTTATTTCTGGATCAATTTGGAGTTCGTATAAAGCATGACCGTATTCATGAATAGTAGCTGTTAAGCTCCTGCGAAAATCTTTTAATTGATACCAGGTCGTTATTCTGACATCATTTAAAGAGAGAGAAGTTTCAAAAGGATGTGGTGCAATATCAATTCTGCTTCTTTGAGAATCAAAATTTAATATTTTTAAAACTTCTAAATTCAACTTTTCCATTTTTTCTTTAGTATATTTTTCTTTTTCTAAAGGACTTTTAGAAATATACTTTTCTGACCTTCTTATCTTATTAAAAATACTCTTTAACCTTGGTTTAATGCTTTCAAAAAAATTGTTGAAATCTTCTGTGGTCCATCCTTCTTCGTAAAGATCAATCAAAGCATCATAAGGATGTTTTTTGTACCCCAAATAATCTGTTTCTTTTCTAATTAAAGTTACAATTTTTTCTAAATATGGTTGAAAAATTTTAAAGTTATTTTCCTTTTTAGCTTCTCTCCAAACAACCTGTGCTTTATTAGTTAAGCTATTAAACTCCTCAATAAATTGATCTGGAATTTTTGATAATATTTCTATTCTTTTTTTTAAAATTCTTACTATCCCTTTTTCAAAGTCATTTAAAATATTTTCTTTTTTCGCCTTATTTAATAAAATGATAAAATCCTTTGATAACAATAACTTCTTTACTAAAATCTCTGCTTTACCTAAAATAAATCCTCTCTCTTCCGCTGCCTTGATAGGCATATAAATATTTAAATCCCAATGGGCTAAAGAACCCAATCTTTCAATAGAATCAATAAAATAATATTTATCTATAATTTCCTTTATTAATTTATTTTTAAATTTCATACTAAATTAGAAAAGGCCTATTAAAAGACTCAAAATAAGAGAAATTACTATAAAATAAATCAAAATTTTAAAAATTAATTGTTGAGGTTGGTTATTTCTTTTCTGGTTATTCATTTGTAATTAAATTATAAATCAAGAAATATTTTGACTTAAAAACTTTTATTTTTTTCTTGACAGAACAATTCATTTTTCCTTATAAAAGCGTTAAGTTTTAATTTCAGATAAGGACTTTTAATTTGAGATTTATAAAACTTAAGAGCCATTTCTTTATTTTTTTGTTCCTCAGAACTCAAATTAAATGTTTTCCAATAACAATTTTTAATTTCTGGTGGAGGAGATAAATAAGCTTCCGGATCATATCTAAAAGGATGAGGAAATTCTGTTAGTTTCCAATGAACTAAAAAATAATATATTTGAGGCGATGTTATGATTTTTCTTTCCACTAAACTAAAGACAGCTAAACGAACGAATGTATAAGTACTATTATGATCAGGATGAATATCATTAAAATGGTGAGTGATAATAATGTTAGGATGAAAATCAAAAATAACTTTTTCTAAAAGATAAACCAAGTTTTTACCTGTATAAAAAATATTATAGCTATAAGTTTCCCGGTAAATATTTCGGTTAACACCCGTATAAAAAGAAACCATAGGTATATCCCAATTATTTCCAAGTAAATTTTTAAGATTTCTATCTGGAAAACCAAAAAATATCAAATTTTCTGCATCAAGACCTAAAAATTTAAGAGCTCCTTTGCTTTCCTCCATTCTAACATACCCCTCTTTAATAAAATCATCTTTATTTTTTTTGATTATATCTTTTAATTTAATATCAAAAAATTTATTTCCATCTCCATTAGTTATAAAAACGATCTTAAGAGAAGACCCGTTTTTAATTGCTCTTTGAATATAACCACCGCTTCCTATTAGTTCATCATCTGGATGAGCTACAACAATTAAAATTCTATCATTTTTTTTTAGTTCTGGTATTGATTCTAAATTTAAAAATAAATTTACTGGTTGTAAAAAAGTAAAATATACAAAAATAATAATAATCACTAAAAATGACAATATTCCCCAGACATAGCGATAAAAATAGATAATTTTTTTAAAAAAGGAAAATTTTAGAAAAAAAGTTTTTATTATTCCATATTTTTTCTCTTTTTTTATATGACCTAAGTTATTAAGAGGTAAAAATAAAGTTTTAAATTTTTTCCTGTTAACTTCTCTGTTTATAAAAATTTCGAATCCATAACCACTTTTCCAAGCTTTCTTGTCATCAATTAGAGCATCTAAGATCTCTCTTTTCAAAGCTCTTTGACCAGAAAGGTGAGGAATAATGTTTTGTCCATAATCATCAGCTAGAAAACCTATAGCCATATCAACTTGATTTTCTAAAACTGGGGTTATTATTTTAATAACATGCTCTCTTGTTAAACCTACAAGATCAGCATCTAAAAAAAAAAGAATTTCACCTTTTGATTTTTTTATACCTTCAATAACTGCTCCTCCTTTTCCTATGTTTTTATTTAAATCAATGACTAAATCACTGTTTGATTTTTTAGCTTCATCAACTGTATTATCAGTAGAACCGTCAGAAACTACTATAATTTCATCAATAAAATCCCGACATTGGTTTAAAACTTTGATAATATTGGCTATTGTCTTTCCTTCGTTATAAGCAGGTATAATACAACTGATACTTTTTCTCCGCATTACAATAAAATTAAAAACCAAAAATATTTAATATTCTAGGAAGAAAAATA
>JBBINE010000009.1:0-18387 GCA_037444025.1 bacterium
ATCCAGGACAATCAGTGACAATTAGTTTAAAGACAAGGAAAGTAAGGTGAGAGAGATGAGATTACTGATCCAAAGAGTTAAAGATTTAGAAATAGGAAATTTTAAGAGTGATAAAGTTACTCTTTTAATTTTTGTAGCTATTGAAAAAGAAGATAAAAATAAAGATTTAAAAAATATTGTAGAATTTTTAGAAAATTTAGAAGTTTTATCTGATCATATTTTTGTAGAAGAAAAGTTTACTAAAAAGATAAAAGAAGTTAAACCAGAAATTTTTTTGGTTTCCCAAATTACTTTATTAGCTAATTTTTCTTCTTCTGGTAAAATAAATTTTGATAAAGCTATTTCTTTTTTGGAAGGAGAAAAAATTTTTAATAATTTTTATCAAGAATTAAAGAATAAAGGATATATAGTTCATTGCACTTCTTTTGGTTCTTATTTAGAGATAAAATCTACTAATATCGGGCCAACAAATTTTTTACTTATTATATAATTTAATTAATGCTATATTTTTTATTAGGCTTCTTCATACATGATTTTATTAGTTCGTTGATATTGTTTTTTAAGAAAGAATTTATTTATCTGATAGATAGAAGATTGAATTATATAATTTTAGTTTTTGATTTGATTGTTATAATTTATATTATTTTTTTATTAAAGAAAAATGAAGAAAAACAAAGAGACCAAATTGAAAAACATTAGACATTCCCTAGCTCATCTTCTAGCTAAAGCAGCAATAAAAATAGATCCTGAAGTTAAACTAGGAATAGGTCCTGTAATAGAAAATGGTTTTTATTATGATTTTTTATTTTCTAAAAAAATATCAGAAGAAAAGTTGCCAATTATAGAAAATTACATTAAAGAAGACATTAAAGAGAACTTAAGTTTTAAAGGTGAAAAAATTTCTATTTTGGAGGCAAAAAGAATTTTTAAAAATCAACCTTTTAAATTAGAGCTTATTAGAGATTTAGAAAAATACGGAAGTACCAATTTTGATGATATTGAAATAAATATAAAACAAGGCAAAAGCAAGAAGAAAAAGAAAATAGATTATGTTACCGTTTATCGTACCGGTGATTTTATAGATCTTTGTCGCGGAGGTCACATAAAAAATACTTCAGAAATAAACCCTAATGCTTTTAAATTAACGAAAATTGCTGGAGCTTACTGGAGAGGTTCAGAAAAAAATCCTATGCTTACCAGGATTTATGGAGTTGCTTTTGAAACAGAAAAAGAATTAAATGACTATTTAGAAAAATTACAATTGGCAGAAAAATATAATCATCGTATTTTGGGAGAAAAACTAAAAATTTTTTTAATTTCAGAAGAGGTAGGCAAAGGCTTTCCTTTGCTTCTTCCCAAGGGAGAAACAATAAAGAATATTTTAATAAACTATCTTCGAGACAAAGAAGAAAGAAAAGGATATTTATATGTATCAACTCCTCATTTAGCTTCGTCAAGATTGTATCAAAAAAGTGGACATCTTAATTACTATAGTGAAAATATGTTTAGAGTTACCGATCCCGAAGGTGAAGAATATTTTGTCAAACCGATGAATTGCCCCCATCATCATATGATTTATCAATATTTAGTTAGAAGTTACAGAGATTTACCTTTAAAATTAGCAGAACCAGGTTCTGTTTATCGTTTTGAAAAATCCGGGGAAACCTATGGTTTAATGAGAGTCAGAGGTCCAATTACCCAAAATGATGCTCATATTTATACTGATCAGAAAAATTTGGAAAAAGAATTTGAAGAGGTAATAGATTTATTTTTGGAGGTATTTACAGAAATAAAAATTTTTAAGAATTATTGGTTCAGATTATCACTCCCTGATTTTACAGGTAAAAACAGAGAAAAATTCGGCGGCGAGATAAAAGTTTGGCAATGGGCAAGTAAAGCTATCAATCAGGTAGTAAAAAATAAAGGTTTAGATTTAGTTCAGGGAGTAGGAGAAGCTGCTTTTTATGGACCCAAGCTTGATATCCAAATCAAGAATATTTATGGGAGAGAAGAAACCTTAGCTACAATTCAGGTTGATATTTTAGTCCCACAAAAAATGAACTTGTTTTATATAGATAGTCAAAACAAGTATAAAAATCCTATAGTAATTCATCGAGCAATTATTGGTTCTTATGAAAGGTTTATAGGTTTTGTGTTAGAAACGACTTATGGAGATTTGCCTTTGTGGTTATCACCAATTCAAGGAGTAATTCTTCCTGTAAAAGAAAAAAATGAAAATTACGCATTTAAAAATTTAAAAGTTCTAAGAGAAAATAAACTTAGAGTTGAACTATGGAATAGCGAAGATACTCTTTCTAAAAGAATTTTAAAAGCTGAAAGTGAGAAAATACCTTTAATTTTAATTGTAGGTGATAGAGAAGAAAAAAATAAAACCCTATCTTTAAGAGTAAGGAAAAAAGGGGATTTAGGAGAAAGAGACCTTGCTTATATTGTTAAATTTATTTATGAGGAAACTTCCAAATTTAATTAAATTCTTTCTTATAATTTTAGATTTTTTTCTTTTTTTCTTATCCTTGGTTTTTGTTTTATTTTTGCGCTATGGAAATGATTTTTTACTAGAATTTGGAAATCACTTTTTTGCATTTTTTGTTTTATCATTTTTTGCCATTCTGATTTTATTTTCTTTTTCCTGGTATGATTTTTATTTAATAAATTTAAAAAACATATTTATAAAAATTTTAAATTTTTTTATTGTTTTTCTAATTTTTGGAGCTTTCTACTTCTATTTTTCTCAAGTTTTTTTTTCTATCTCTCCTAAAACTAATTTTCTTTTGTTTAACTTAATTTTTTGCTTTATGTTGATTTTGATTAGAATTGTTTTACTGAGATTAATAAGAAAAAAGCCTATTTTTGTATATTTCTTAGGTGAAGATAAGCTAAAAATAAAACTAGAAGAGGATCTTAAAAGTACTTCTTTTTTTGCATTTAAAGGAATATTTGATGAAAAAAAAGCAGAGGATAGGTTATTCTTAGTTATTTCTCCTAATTACCATTTAGGTTATCATTTTATTGACTATTTTAAAAAGTCTGAAAAAAATTTTGCTATTTTTGATTTTATTTCCTTTTACGAAAAATTTTTTGGGAGAATTCCTTTGGAAGCACTAAGCACGGAGATAATTATTAAGGATTTTATTTCTTCAGAAATTAAAATATACTCATTTATCAAAAGGAGTTTAGATTTTTTAATTGCTCTAATAGTTTTTGTTTTTATTTTTCTTCCTCTCTTTCCTCTAATTTCTTTTTTAATTTATATCAATTCTCCCGGCCCTATTTTTTTTATTCAAGAAAGAATTGGTTACCATGGAAAGTTGTTTAAATTGATAAAATTTAGAACTATGCATATGTCTAATGATTACGGCAACAAATGGGCTGTAGGAGAAGAATCTCACAGAATATTTTTAGTTGGAAAAATTTTAAGAAAAACACATCTAGACGAATTGCCTCAAATTTTTAATATCATTAAAGGAGAGATTTCTTTTGTTGGACCACGACCGGAACAGCCCCTCATTTCTGCTCAATTAGAAAAAGAAATTAATTATTATGATTTAAGATACTTGGTATTACCTGGAATTACAGGTTGGGCTCAAGTGAACTATAAATATCCAGAAAATATCGACGAAACTAAAATTAAGCTGGAATACGATCTTTATTATCTTAAAAATTCAAGTATTTTCCTAGATTTTTTAATCATTATAAAAACAATTCAAAAATTAATTTTTTAAGACAAAATACTTGACAAAACAAGATTTTTTATGATATACTTTAAAAAATAAAATATTTTTTAATGTCAATTAAAAATTAAACTTTCCATTTTTTAAAAAAGCCGTGGGGCTGATTTTTTTATGCTTTTAAAAAATTTTTCCAAATTTAATTTTTTAGAACCGCCCTATTTGTTGGAAGATGTCAATAATTCTTTTAAAAGATTTTTAAATGTAGGACTGGAAAGAGTTTTTAGGGAATATTTTCCTATTTATGATTATTCTGAAAAAGAACTAAAACTTGATTTAATAAGCATTGAAATTGGAGAACCAAGAATTTCAGAGGAGGAGGCTAAATATCTAGGAATTAATTACGGCTTTCCTTTAAGGGTTAATCTCTCGCTAGAGAACTTTATTACTAAAGAAAAAAATTCCCAAAAAATATTTTTGGGTGAAATTCCTATTATTACTAAAAATGGTTCTTTTATCATTAATGGGATTGAGAGAGTTATTGTTAATCAGCTTCTTAAATCACCCGGAATTTATTTTGGCTACATTCTCTACGGGGAGAGTAAAAAGTTTGGAGCTAAAATACTTCCTTTTCAAGGTGCATGGTTAGAATTTCAGACTGAAGGTACTGACATTTTACAAGTAAGAATAGATAGAAGAAAAAAAGTGCCGGCAACTATTCTATTAAAAGCATTTGGTTTTGAAAATAACGAAGAAATTATTTCTGCTTTTAAAGATTATAAAGAAGATAAAGTTTTAATCAATACTTTAAAGAAAGATCCTACTAATGATAGAGAAGAAGCATTACTTGAGATTCATCGTAAATTAAAATCCTATGAACCTAATACTTATGATAATGCTATTTTTTACTTTGAAAGTACTTTTCTTAATAAATCAAGATATAATTTATCTTCCGTAGCTCGTTATCATATTAATAGAAGATTGAACCGAGTTTCCGAATCTATGGTTTTAGAAAAAGAAGATATTCTTTGCGTAATTGAGGAGATCTTAAAAATGAATAATGATTCCAAGGCAATGTCTGATGATGTCGATGCTTTATATAACAGAAGAGTAAGAGATGTAGGGGAATTACTGGAAAATCAAGCTAGAATTGGCATGGCTAGGATAAAGAAAGATATTCAAGATAGAATGAGCACTGTAGTTAAAACTCAAACTTTACTACCTTCTCAAGTTATTTATCCTAGAAAGTTTATTAACACCATTATAGAATTTTTCAATATTTCTCCGCTTTCTCAACTTCTTGATCAAACAAACCCACTTTCTGAAATAGAAACAAAAAGAAAAATTACTGCTGGTGGTCCAGGAGGCTTGACCAAAGAAAGAGCTACTCTGGAAGCAAGGGATGTTCACCCAACTCATTATGGTAAAATTTGCCCCATTCAAACACCATATGAAGGACAAGGCGTTGGCATTTCTTTAAACAAAGCTCTTTATGCTCGTAGAAATGATTATGGCTTTCTTGAAACTTGCTATTTTAGAGTAAAAAACGGAAAGATAACTAATGAGATGGTTTATTTATCAGCTCTCGAGGAGCAGAAAGAAATAATTGCTAGTGGTTGCGTTAAGGTTGATAGTAAAGGTAATATTTTAGATAAGATAGTTGAAGCTAGAGTAGAAGGTAAACCTCAGTTAGTAAACAGAGAAGAAGTTACTTTAATTGACGTTTCTCCTTTTCAAATTTTTTCTCTTTCAACTTCTCTCATTCCTTTTGTAAATCATGATGATGCTAATAGAGCTCAAATGGGTACTAATATGCAGAAACAAGCTTTGCCTTTGATAAAGCCCGATGTTCCTTTGGTTGGTACCGGTTTAGAAGAAAAAGCAGCTAGAGAGTCAGGTTTAATTTTAATTGCTGAGGAAGATGGTACCGTTGTTGATATTGATGCCGATCATATTACTTTAGAAATCAAAACCGAAAAAGGCAAGAAAAAAAAGACATATTATCTGAGAAAATTTGAAAGAACATCTAAGTTCACTTGTTATAATCAAAAGCCAATAGTTAAATTAGGTCAAAAAGTAAAGAAAGGAGATATTTTAACCGATGGACCCTCAATAAAAGATGGTTCTTTAGCTTTGGGACAAAATTTATTAGTTGGATTTCTTCCTTGGTATGGTTATAACTATGATGATGCTATTGTTATTTCTGAAAGACTTTTAAAAGATGATATTTTTTCATCTATTTACTTAGAAGAATTTTCAGTAGATGTAAGAATTACAAGGCTAGGCCAGGAAGTAACTACCAATGATATTCCAGGAGTTATTGAAGCTAAACTTAGAAATTTGGATATTGATGGTTTTGTAAGAATAGGTAGTTATGTTGGTCCAGGAGATATTTTAGTAGGAAAAATTTCTCCTAAAAAAGAAACAGAATTAACAGCAGAAGAAAAACTTCTTAAAGCTATTTTTGGAGAAATAGTAGAAGATGTCAAAGATTCTTCATTGTATCTTGAGGCCGGTAAAGAGGGAAGAGTTGTTAAGATTAGAGTTTTAGACAGAAACAAAGGTGAGGTTACAGAATCCGGAGTTCTTAAAAGAATTTTTGTTGAAATTGCTAAAGTTAGGAAAATTCAAGTAGGAGATAAGTTAGCTAATAGACATGGAAATAAAGGAGTTATTTCTATTATAGTTCCTGAAGAAGATATGCCATTTTTACCAGATGGACGTCGTCTTGATGTAGTGTTAAACACCATGGGGGTTATTTCAAGAATGAACGTTGGTCAAATATTAGAAACATATTTGGGAGCCTCTGCCCATAAGTTAGGATACAGAGCTATTATTCCACCATTTTCAGGATTAACCCCAGAAGAAGTTAAAGAAGAACTTAAGAAAGCTGGACTTCCAGAAGATGGAAAGACAATTCTTTACGATGGAAAAACAGGAGAAAAATTATCTCAAAAAGTAGTTGTTGGTTATATGATGCTTATGAAACTTAATCATATGGTTGAAGATAAAATTCATGCTCGTTCTACAGGACCATATTCCTTAATTACTCAGCAACCGTTGGGAGGAAGAGCAAAATTTGGAGGACAAAGAGTTGGAGAAATGGAAATGTGGGCACTAGAAGCTCATTCTGCTATAGAGATTTTGCAAGAAATGTTAACTATTAAATCTGATGATGTCAGAGGAAGAAATATGACTTATGAAAAGATTATTAAGGGTGAAGAAATCGATTTTGTTCCTAATTCTAATATTTTTAATGTTTTAATTAGTGAGCTCAGAGCCTTAGGATTGAATGTAGAAATTCATTATCGTCAAGAAGAAGATAAAGGAGAAGTTCCTTCTGTTTTAGAAACGGTCGAAGTTGAACGACCTGAACAAAAAGAATTACCTAAGAGAAATGAATAAAAGAAATTCTACAGAAGAAATAGAAAAGCTTGTTTTGAAATTAGCTTCTCCAGAAGATATTTTAAGATGGAGTCACGGAGAAGTTTTGCGTCCTGAAACTATTAATTATAGGACGGGAAAGGCAGAGAGAACTGGTTTGTTTTCCGAGGTTATTTTTGGCCCAGTTAAAGATTATGAGTGTTCTTGTGGTAAATATAAAAAACCTCAGGTGAGAGGAATTGTTTGCGAAAGATGTGGCGTAGAGATTACACATTCTTCTGTTAGAAGAGAAAGGATGGGTCATATTACTTTAATTTCTCCATGTGTTCATATTTGGTTTTTAAGATCATACCCTTATCCTTTGAAATTGTTTTTAGATATACCTCTTTATCAGTTAGAAAAAGTTATTTATTATTCAGCTTATATTATTACTCAGGTTAATGAGGAAGAAAAAGAAAGAATTCTTAAAGATATTGAAAAAGAATATAAACTTATTCTAGAAAGAGCTGAAAGTAAAGAAGATAAAAAACATAAATCGCTTATCTTTAATCAAATCAAGCAAGAATTAAAATCTATTCAAGTTAGAAAGGTTTTATCAGATACAGAATACTTTTATCTTTCTAAAAAATACCCCAATACTTTTGATGTGGGAATTGGTTCTGAACCTATAAGGAGATTTTTAGAAGAAATTGATCTTGAATCTTTAAAGAAGGAAACAGAAAAAAAATTGCTAAAAACTTCATCTTCGGTAGAAAAAAAACATCTATCTCTTAAATTAAGATTTATTAATGCCTTTATAAAAAATAATCGTAGACCGGAATGGATGATTCTTACTGTTTTACCCGTTTTACCGCCTGATTTACGTCCAATAATCCAACTTGAGGGAGGTAAATATACTTCTTCTGATTTAAATGATCTTTATCGAAAAGTTATTAATAGAAATAATCGTCTTAAAAAGCTTTTAGAATTGAAAACACCTGAGATAATATTAAGAAATGAAAAAAGAATGCTACAAGAAGCTGTTGATTCGTTGTTGGATATTAATATGAGGAAAGAAAAAATAGTTGCTAGGAAAAAACCAATAAAATCTTTATCTGATTCTCTTAAAGGAAAAGAAGGAAGATTTAGACAGAATTTGTTAGGTAAAAGAGTCGATTTTTCTGGAAGATCGGTAATTACTATTGGTCCTGAACTAAGAATTAATGAATGTGGTTTGCCCAAAAAGATTGCTTTTGAACTTTTTAAACCATTTATTATTCATGAACTCTTAAAAGAAGAAAAAGCTCAGACAACAAAGCACGCTCAGTATTTAATTGAAATTCAAGACTCCGATGCTCTGGCTGCTTTGGAAAATGTTGTTAAAGATAGATTTGTTCTCTTAAACCGAGCTCCTACATTACATAAATTAGGTATTTTAGCCTTTAAGCCTATTCTTATTGAGGGGTTGTCTATCAAGATCCCTCCCTTAGTTTGTGATGGATATAATGCAGATTTTGACGGAGATCAGATGGGTGTATTTTTACCTTTATCGAAAGAAGCTCAAAGAGAAGCAAAGGAAATAATGAATGCTGCTAGGAATTTGCTTAAACCTGCTACTGGAGAACCTATTGCCAGACCACAAAAAGATATCTTAACTGGACTTTATTTTATTACTTATTTAAAAGATAGCACAGAAGAATCAGATCAAAAAATTAGAAAAGTTAATGATGAAAATGAAGCTCTTTATCTTTATTCTCAGGGTATTATTGCTTTACAGGAAAAAATTCTTGTTAAAGAAATTAAAAATGAAAAAAATGTTATTACCTCAGTGGGAAGAATTATCTTTAATAGAACCTTACCGTTAGATTTTAGATTTGTTAACGAAACTATTGATAAGAAAACTTTATCTAAAATAATCTCAGAAACTCTTTCTAAATATGAATTAGAAAGAGTAGCTATTATTTTAGATAATATGAAAGAAGTTGGTTTTAGGTATGTTACCTATCTTGGTCTTACCATAGGATTAGATGATTTAATTAAACCTAAGAACTTAGAAAAAATCGTAGAAGAATCACTTTCAAAACAAGAGGAAATTTTAAATGCTTATGAGAATGGTTGGATCAGTGATACTGAAAAAGAAAATCAGTTAAGAGAAATTTGGGCTCTTGCTCTGAAGAATTTGGAGGATGAATTAAAAAAGGAAACTGATCCTTTAAGTAATTTAAGATTGATGATCGATTCAGGTGGTAGAGGAAGTTATTCACAGTTACTTCAAATGACTGCTCTTAAAGGATTGGTTTCTAATCCTAAGGGTGAGGTTATAGAGCTTCCTATTACTACTTCTTATAAATCAGGTTTTAGTCCTCTGGGATACTTTATTAGCACTCACGGAGCAAGAAAAGGAGCTTCCGATAAAGCCTTGAAGACTCCGAGATCTGGTTATTTAACAAGAAGATTAGTTGATGCTTTACACGATATTATAATAAAGGAAACAGATTGCGGAGATGAAACTGGGATAATTATTCGCCGAAATGAACTTAAAGAGAGTGGTGATTCTTTTAGCGATGTAATTTATTCTCGTGTTTCCTTAGAAGATATTAAAGATAAAAATGGAAATTTTCTTATTAAAAAAGGAGAATTTATTACCAAAGAAATAGCTAAAAAAATTGGTGATTTAGGCATTGAGCAAGTAAGAGTTCGTTCTCCTTTTACTTGTAAGACTTTTGGTGGTATATGTCAAAAATGTTTTGGTTTAGATTTAGCCGTAGATCAACCAATTAAACTAGGTGAAGCTATCGGTATTATTACTGCTCAATCAATTGGAGAGCCAGGAACCCAGCTTACCATGAGAACATTTCACTATGGTGGTGTTATTACTGCTAGTGATATTACAAGAGGTTTGCCTAGAGTAGAAGAAATTTTAGAAGCTAGGGCTCCTAAAGTAGAAAGTTTAATTTCTCCAGTTTCAGGAATTGTTAAAGATATCGAAGATAACCCTAAGTATTATTTGGTGACAGTTAAAACACGAAGTAAAAAACAAACCGAACTTAAATTTAAGATTCCTAAAAGATTTAAATTATTAATCCAAAAGGGTTCTAAAATAGAAAAAGGAGATATTATCAATGAAGGATTGCCTGATCCTAAAAAAATCTATTACACTAAAGGAAGATTAGAAACATTGAAATATATTCTAAAAGAAGTTAAAAAAATTTATAACGAACAAGGTGCTGGTATACACAACAAATACATTGAATTAGTAGTAAAGAAAATGTTTTCTCGAGTAAAAGTTACTTCACCAGGAGATAGCGATTTTATTATCGGAGAAATAGTGGAAAAAGATATCTTTCTAGAAAAGAACAAAAATTTAAAGGCAGAAGGTAAAAAGATAGCTCGTGGTGTTCTTCTTCTTACTGGAATTAAAAATGTTGCTTTAACAACTAGCAGTTTCTTATCTGCTGCTTCTTTTCAAGAAACTTCAAGAGTTTTGACTCAAGCAGCTTTAGAATGTCGTGAGGATTACTTAAAAGGTATTAAGGAAAATATAATTATTGGTCGAAAACCACTAATAGGTGAAGAATTTAGGAAAAAATTTGCTAGCTATGGCGCATAAAAAAGGAGCAGGTAGTGTAAAAACAGGGAGAGATTCTAAACCTAAGTATTTAGGGGTAAAATTATATGATGGTCAGATTGTTAAACCTGGAGATATTATAGTTAGACAAAGAGGAACAAAAATCTTACCGGGAGAAAATGTAGCTCGAGGCGGGGATGATACTTTATATTCTTTGGTTTACGGAAAAATTAAATTTAAAACCTTGAGAAAAACAATTTTTTCTGGTAAAAGAGTTTGGAAAAAAGTTGTAAACGTTATTCCTCTAAATATCTCTTAACCGTTATTAACCATTTTCTATAAGGAAGAGAAAATTTTTTTGTTAAGCTAATAACTTCCTCTTTTACTCTTACTGTCTTTTCTTTTTTGATCAAAATTCTTTCAAGAAATTCTCCTATTTTTGTCATTTCTTTTTCTTCCATTCCTCTTGAAGTAATAGCAGGTGTTCCAATTCTTATTCCAGAAGGATTAAAAGGAGAAGTATCGGATGGGAGAGAATTTCTGTTAGCGATAATATTTGCTTCTTCTAATAAACTTTCAGCAAATTTACCTTCTAAATTTAAAGGTTTTAAATCAATCATCATCAGATGATTATCAGTTCCACCTGTATAAAGTTTGAATCCTCTTTTAATTAATTCTTCAGCTAACTTTTTAGAATTTTTAACTATTTGCTTTTGATAATTAATAAAAACTTTTTTTAATGTTCTTCCAAAAGCATAAGCAATTCCAGCAATAGTATGCATATGAGGTCCTCCCTGAAGTCCAGGAAAAACTGATTTGTTTATTTTTTCTTCTAATTCTTTTCTCATAAAAATTATAGTGCCTCTTGGTCCTCTTAAAGTTTTATGAGTTGTCATTGTAACCACATCAACAAAAGGAAAAGGTGAAGGATGAAGATTAGCTAAAACAAGCCCTGCAATATGAGCAATATCAGCAACATGAAAAGCATCAATTTTTTTACAAATCTCATAAATTCTCTTAAAATCAATCGTTCTTGGATAAGCAGTTGTTCCTGAAATAATTATTTTAGGTTTATATTTTAAAGCAAGCTTTTCAAGTTCATCATAATCAATTTTTTCACTTTCAGGGTTTACTCCATACTGAATTGAGTTAAAAAGTTTTCCAGTATAACTTACTTTATGTCCATGAGTTAAATGTCCTCCATGAAAAAGATTAAGCCCCATTATAGTTTCCCTGGGATTTATAAGTCCTAAATAAACAGCTAAATTTGCAGGAGAACCTGAATAAGGCTGAACATTAACTGACCATTTATCTTTATTTAACTTAAAAGCTTTAAGTGCTCTTTCTTTAGCCAAATTTTCAATCTCATCAATAAACTTATTTCCAGGATAATATCTTTTTCCAGGATAACCTTCAGCATATTTATTCATTAGAGGAGATCCAACAATAAATAAAGTTTCTAAATCAACAAAATTTTCAGAAGGAATAAGCTCTAAGGTTTCTTCTTCTCTTTTTATTTCTTTTTCAATAATTTTCCAAAGCTTTTTATCCATTAAATTTATTTTAAAAGATTTTTTGTGTCAAGATATTATTAATTAGGTATGTATGGAAAATATTTATAAAAAATCTATCAACAATTTGTAAAAGATAGAAAAGAAAATAATTTAGAATCGATTATAAGGGCTTTTTTTATTTTTTATTGAAAAACTAGAAAATTAATTAAAAAAGAAAATTTAAAATATTCTGATCTTACTTTTTTGCTGTCATCGATGATAAATTCCTGGATGATAAATTCCTGTTTCCTGCGGAAAATGTAAGAACACTCCTTGACTCATATGGCCCTTCAGTAGAAATAAAAACAGAAGGTTTTCTTATTGGAGTTTTTAAAAGCATTAGATTTAATGCATTATAAAAATTTAATATATGATTTACGAGACAAGTTAAGCGAGTTTCATATGAATTTATCTTTAAATAGAAAAGAAGAAATAGAAAATATAAAAAGGAAGCTTTGGGAATTTTAGAAAACTTAAAAAAATATAGTAGTTAACATTTAATCCAATTATTAAAAATTATTGAGAAATTGCTAAAATCTTTTTGATTTTTTCTACGAGAATACTGAAATCATCTGTTTTTCTAAAGAAATCAAGAGCCCCTAACTCTTTAGCTATTTTTTCATCTACCAATCTACCATCTTCTGTTAAAATGTCTTCTCCTAGATTAGTAAGAAAAACAAATTTTGTATCTTTGGTTTCTTCTTTTGCTTTTATTTCTAAGGCTGTTTCTATACCATCTTTTTTCGGCATAATAATATCCAAAATTACTAAATCAGGCTTAAATTCTTGTATTTTTTGTAATGCTTCAACACCATTACTAGCTTCTTCCAAATTACTAAAACCAATATTTATTAAATTAAATCTTATTATCTCTCTAAAGTTTGGTTCATCATCTACAATTAAAATTTTTATGTTTTTATTTTGCTCTTCCATTTTCTGGTTTTGATTATATTATAACATTATTTTAATTTAAATTAAAATTAAAATTTTATTTACTTGACAATCTAGTTTTTCTTTTATATTATTATTTTATATAATTATTTAAATTTCATCATGGTTATTTTTAACACATTAAGGAAATTAAATGGATTAAAAAACAAGAAATATTTAACTATATTTTGCCAGAAATAATTTCCAAATGGCCGGAGAGAGTAAGGAAACTTCTGGCTTGATCAATAAATAAAGTAAATGTCTTTATTTTTAAAAATTATTCAAATTCTTCTAGTTCCACTTCATAGGATATTTTTTAGAGTGTTCTTTAAAATAAATCTAATCGGAAAAGAAAATCTATTTAAGATATATAAAAATCCTGTAATCTTTGCTAGTAATCATAAATCATTTATCGATCCACTTTTTGCTAATATTTTACCTATTAAATTTGCACCTATAAAATTTTTAGCTGCTAAGGAATACTTTAATTTTCTTAGTAAAAATGTTATATTCCCACTTTCTATTTTTGTTGCTTTATATGTAAGATTAAACTGGTCTATACCTATTGATAGAGAAAATAAAAATATAAATTTAGAAGAAAAATTAAAAAAAGCTGTTTCTGCTATTAACAATGGATATAATATCTGGATTTTCCCCGAAGGTAAAGTTAATAAAAGTAATCAGCTAGGTACTTTTAAAAGAGGAGTAGGATATCTTCATAAAGTAACTAAAGCCCCAATAATACCGGTAGCTATAATTTATTATTAATAACATGTTTTTTAGAAGAAAAGTAATAATAAAAATAGGAGAACCTATTTATGATTTGAGCAATTTAACAATAGAAGAAATATCTAATTTTGTAAGAGAAAAAGTTAAAAATTTGATAGAAGAGGAACAATGGATTAATGAAGTTATCGTTGACTATGATGAAACTTATGAAAAAAATAGTATTTTTAGAGAATTTTTAAACCTTTTTATCATTCCTATTATTAACAATCTTCCAACAAAATTATTTTTAAAGACTACAAAAAAAGCTCAAGAAGTGCATCAACATGCCACTACTTATAAAGCTTTAGAAATTGTTTATACTTTTGATAATAAGATTAATTTTAACGAAGGGATATTAAAAGGCTTATTGTTATCTTTTTTTCAAAAGACTAATAATGCTAAGGCTTTAAGAAATAGACTTAGATTAGTTAAAAAGAAAATTAAAGAATCTATAGATTACTTTTTAAGCAAAAATAAAAAAGAAATTCAAATATTAAGCTTAGCTTCAGGATCAAATAAAGCAGTTTTAGAAACTGTATCAATCTTAAAAGATAAAGCTAATTTTAAAATTTTTTCTGTTGATAAACATTTAGATGCAATTGAATATTCAAAATCCTTGGCTAAAAGTTTAAATATTTATGATTTTTGTGAATGGTATCAAGATACTATTTCTAATTTCTTAAAAATTTGTAAAGAAAATAATAAAAAATTTGATATTATAGAAATGGTAGGTTTTTTAGATTATGTAGAAAAAGACAAAGCAATATATTTATTTAATGAAATTTTTGATATTTTAGAAAATGATGGTTTTTTTATTTGTGGAAATATAAAAGATAATAAAGAAAGAAAATTTATCACAGAAGTTATAAAATGGCCAGGGCTTATTTTTAGAGATGAATATGATTTATTAAAAATTTTGAAAAATTCTAAATTTAAAAATAGTAGATATAAAATTATTTATGAACCCTTAAAAATACATGGAATAATCTTTGCTTATAAACATGGTGGTTAATTTATATGACTTTTTAGCTTTTTCAGCCTTACTTAACATATTTGTATTTGGTCTTTTTAGCTTTGTTATTATTTTAAAAAACCCTAAAGAACACTTAAATAGATTATTCTTTTTAATGTGTTTTGCTTCTATTTTTTGGTCTCTTGGGTATTGGCAATGGATGATATCTATGAAAATTAATGATTTTATAAAATCTTTAATCTGGGCAAGAATTTTATCCTTGAGCTCATTATTTATTCCGCTTTTTTATTTTCATTTTGTATTAGTATTACTTGATTTAATAAAAAATAAAAAATTTCAGATTTTTATGGGGCTAGTTTATGCAATTACTTTCTTTATATCTTTATTTTCCTTCTCAGAATTTTTTGTAAAAACAGTTGAGCAAAAAGGACCATTTTCTTTTTGGCCCACGCCTGGACCCTTATACTCCTTTTATATATTCTTTATATATTTCGGAGTGATTTTATATTCTTTATATTTGTTAATTTCAAAGCATAGAAAATCTCTCATTTTAGAAGAGAAGAGTAGAATTAAGCTAGTTTTATTAGGAAGTATATTAGGATTTGGAAGCGGAGCTTTTAATTTTCCTTTATGGTTCAATATTCAAATAATTCCTTATCCTATTTTGTATCTTTGGTTTCTTCTTTTGCTTTTATTTCTAAGGCTGTTTCTATACCATCTTTTTTCGGCATAATAATATCCAAAATTACTAAATCAGGCTTAAATTCTTGTATTTTTTGTAATGCTTCAACACCATTACTAGCTTCTTCCAAATTACTAAAACCAATATTTATTAAATTAAATCTTATTATCTCTCTAAAGTTTGGTTCATCATCTACAATTAAAATTTTTATGTTTTTATTTTGCTCTTCCATTTTCTGGTTTTGATTATATTATAACATTATTTTAATTTAAATTAAAATTAAAATTTTATTTACTTGACAATCTAGTTTTTCTTTTATATTATTATTTTATATAATTATTTAAATTTCATCATGGTTATTTTTAACACATTAAGGAAATTAAATGGATTAAAAAACAAGAAATATTTAACTATATTTTGCCAGAAATAATTTCCAAATGGCCGGAGAGAGTAAGGAAACTTCTGGCTTGACCTATATGAAAGGTATCTTTTTTGAATATCCATCAAACATTAACCAAAGAATTATAGATTTAAAAACAAAACCTGCTATTTATTGGCAGAGAGAAGGAGAAAAATATATAAATAAATTAATTGAGTTTGTTATTAAAAATGTGCCTGCTTATCAAAAATTTTTAAAAGAAAATGGGATCAATTATGAAAAAATTAAAGGTTTTAAAGATTTAAACAACTTGCCTATTATTGATAAAAACAATTATTTAAGAAAATTTAATTATTTGGAACTTTTTCCTAATAAAGATATCTCTATAGCTACAACCGTTTCTACAACCTCCGGATCTACCGGTGAACCATTTTATTTCCCAAGAGGATATCAACATGATCTTATGCATCTTTATACCACAGAAATATTCCTAAGGAATCAATGGGAAATTGATAAATACAATACTTTAGTAATCTTAGGATTTGGGTTAGGTATTTGGATAGGCGGTCTACTTAATTTTGAAGGGCTTATGAACTTAGTTAAAAAAGGATATAAAATTACAACAGTACCAGTTGGTGTTAATAAAGAATTGTTTTTAAAATCATTTGAAAAATTCGCACCCTATTATGAGCAAATAATTTTGATAGGTTATCCACCTTTTATTAAAGATCTAGCTGATGAAGGTGAGATAAGAAAAATAAATTGGAAGAAACATAGAATAAGAATTCTCAACGCAGCTGAGGGATTTTCTGAAAAATTTAGAGAATATATAGAAAAAAAATTTGGTTTGAAAAATTTGATTAATGACAATATTAATATTTATGGAACAGTAGAATTAGGAACAATGGCTCATGAAACTGCCTTTTCTAATTTAATTAGAAAGATAGCAGTTGAAAAAGACAAAATATTTAAAGCTATTTTTCCTGAAGTAAATAGGATTCCAACTTTAGCTCAATATCATCCCTATATTGTTTATTTTGAAGAGAAAGAAGGTTTAATCATAGCTTCAGGTTATGGCAACTCTATGCCACTTATAAGATACAGCTTTCCTGATAGAGGTGGGGTTATTACTTTTGATGATATGATTAAAAAACTTAAAAGTACAGGGGTAGATATTTTTGAAGAAGCTAAAAAATTTGAAATAGAGAAAAAAATCTTAAAACTACCATTTGTTTATGTTTATGAAAGAAGTGATTTTACTGTTTCTTTTGTGGGAATTATCATTTATCCTGAATATATACGTAATACTTTAATTAAAAGAAATTTACAAAAATATCTTACAGGAAAGTTTTCTATGTTTGTTGATTATGATAAAAATATGAGTCAAAAATTAAAAATCCATATAGAACTTAAAAAAGATATAAAACCTAATAATAAAATTAAAAATGAAGTAAGACAAGAAATTTTGGGTTCTTTGATTAAACATTCTACAGAATATAATCATCTTTATTCAATCGCTTCACCGCAATATAAAAAGCAATTAGAGCCGGAGATTTACCTACATCTCTATGATGATCCTCAATATTTTAAACCAGGTATCAAACAAAAATGGACAATAAAAAAGTAAAAAATATTAAACCAATTATTTTTAATGCTAATAAAGTTAAAATTTCTGATATTAAGAAAAAGTATAAAATTTCGAAAATAGTTGATGTTTATAAGCTTCAATTAGAAGATTTATTTTTAGTTAGAAACCCAAAATATAAATTTAATAAAAATTATAGGGAAGATTTTGAAAAATTTATAAAAGAGTATTCCAAAGGAAAACCTTTGGAAAAATGCGGTAATTGGGTTTATTTTCCTTGGGATTATACATTAGTTCATTTTTTAGAAGATAAGCTTCATCAAGAAATAAGAACAGCAAGAAATAAAAATTTTATAACAAAGGAAGAACAAAAAAAAATTTATGAAACTAAGTTAGGGATTGCCGGATTAAGCGTAGGTAGTAATGCAGCAATAATTATTGCTTTAATGGGAGGATGTAAATTTATGAAATTAGCTGATCCGGATGTTCTTGCTCCATCAAACTTAAATAGAATTAATTTAGATTTTACTTATTTAGGAATAAATAAAGCTGAAGCTGTTGCTATGCGTATATACAAAATAGATCCCTATGCTAAATTAGAAATTTATACCGATGGCATAAATGAGAAAAATATAAAAAAATTTTTAAATGGAATTGACATTTTAGTTGAAGAGCTTGATGATATTGAGATGAAAATAAAAATAAGAGAAGAAGCAAGAAAGGGAAAAATTCCAGTAGTGATGGCAACTGATAATGGAGATAATGTTATTATGGATATTGAAAGATATGATTTAAATCCAAATTATCCTATTTTACATGGGAGATTGAAAAATTTTGAGGTTAAAAATGTGAAAACTTCGATCAATAGTTTATTTGAAGCCCTTCATAAATTTATAG
>JBBINE010000009.1:18397-27654 GCA_037444025.1 bacterium
AATTTAGTTCATTCAAAAGCTTTAAGTTCACTATTAGAGGTTGGCAAAACCTTATATTCATGGCCACAACTTGTAACAGCAGCAAGCTTTTCTGGTTTAGTAATTGCTTATTTAGTAAGAGAAATATCTTTAAGAAAAAATGTAAAATCTGGTAAATATTCAATTGACTTTGAAAGTTTTTTAAATCCTAAATATGAGAACGAATTAAAAAAAAGAAAAGGAATTTTAAAGAGGTATAGAGAATTATTTAATATTGAATTGTAATTATAATAAATGATCAATCAAGAAATAATTAAACAAATAATAAAAGCAGGTTCTTTAGCACCTTCTGGAAGCAATTCACAACCTTGGAAATTTGAAGTTAAAAATAACATCATAAAAGTAGCTGCTTTACCCGAAAAAGATCATCCAATCTTAAACTTTCGAAATAGAGGAACATGGATTGCTCATGGTGCTTTATTAGAAAACATAATTATAGCGTGTAAAAATTTTCATATTGAGCCAAAAATTGAAATTTTTCCCGAAGGTTTAAATTCAAACATTATTTTCTTAATAACACTAAACGAAAATCCTGCTTTTAAAGACGATGACAATCTTTATCCTGTTATTTTTGAAAGAGCTTCTAATAGAAAAAGATTTTCTACAAAACCATTAAAAGATGAAGAAAAAAATTTTATTTTTAAGGAAGCTTTACAGAAAAATGTTGTTTTGAAAGTAGTAGAAGATAGAGAAAAGATAAAAGAATTTGCAGAAAATATGGCATGGGATACTTACCTTAATTTGACCAATAAAGAACTTCACAAATTATTTGTTAAAGAAATTATTTGGAATGATAAAGAAGAAAAAGAAAGAGAGGGCAGAGGTTTGTATATTAAAACAATGGAAATGAATCCACCTCAAATAATGGTTATGAAACTTTTGAGAAATTATAAAGTAGTAAATATTTTTAAAAGAATCGGAATAATAAAAGGAATTTATAAAGATATTGTTAAATTATATAGTGCTGGCTGTCTTTTTGGTGGTATTTTAGTTAATAATGAAGATAAAGATTTTATAGAAGCGGGGAGAGCTATAGAGAATATTTGGATTAGAGCTACTAAATTAAATTTAGGGTTTCACCTTATAACAGGAATTCCATTCTTTTGGCAAGATATTAATTTAGGAGATATAAAAATATTTAGCGATGAAGAAAAGGGTATTATAAGTCAGTCATATAGAAAATTGGAAAATATTTTTAATGGACAAAATAAAATTATAGCTGCAACTTTTAGAATAGGATATTCTAAAAAACCATCTGCTTTTTCTTATAAAAGAGAACCTGAAATAGAATGGTTTACTTAATTTTTATTTAACCAATGTATTTTAAAAAAAGAATACTAGAACCAGAGTTTATGACGAAATCTGAAATAAAGGCTTTTGAAAATATTGCTAATAAAAAGAGCAAGATTTGGAACTCTTTAATTATAGACCATGTATTTAATAAAAATTTTAAACCATTTAATAATATGAAAATTTTAGATGTGGGTTGTGGACTTGCATTATTGATAAAAGATATTTATTACAAATTCCATAAATTTAAACCTGAAATAATTGGCTTAGATAAGTTTAAAAAAAATCTAGATACAGCAAGGAAAAATATATCTAATTTAAAAAATTATATCCATATTGTAAAAGGAGATGTACATAATTTACGATTTCCTTCTAACTATTTTGATCTTATAATTTGTAAAGATAGTTTACATCATTTTAAAAACGTTAAAAAAGCTCTAAAAGAGATGCATAGAATTTTAAATAAAAATGGTCTAATTTATATTCAAGATTTAAGAAGAGATTGTCCTTTTTATATTTTAAAAACGATTTTACCTCCAGATACACCTGAAAAAAAAATAATTTTTAACTCAGTAAGATCATCTTATACAATTAATGAAATAAAAAAAATTCTTAATCAACTTAAAATTATTAAATATAAAATAGGCGTTAGAAAAATGACTAAGCATATTGAATTAAAGTACAGAATCCTTGATCCTGATATAAATTCACTAAGGAGTACTCTTAGGTCAAGATTTTTTCTTATGATAAAAAAATGATAATTCAATTAGATATATTTCTTTTTGGTTTAGGTATAGTACTTAATGGAATTTTAGGGTTTATTGCTTATGTTACAAATCCTAAAAATTTCGTTAATATAAGTATTTTATTAGTTTCTTTATTTTCAATTTTTTGGAGTTTTTTTAACTATTTATATAATTTTCCTAATATAGGTAGTTTATCTTTATGGTCTTTACGAATTCATATGTTTTTTGCTATGTGGTATGCTTTTAGTATTTTTAATATATCTTATCTAATTTTAGTCAATGATAAAAAACTAAAATTTTCTAAATCATATATAGTTATTTTTTTATTATCAATTATAATTTCTTTAACAACTCTTACTCCTTTTGTCTTTAAAGAAATAATAAAATTTTCTGCCGAAGGAAGGATTGAAAAAGTTAAAACAGGTATAGGTCTCCCGCTATTCGGCTTATTCGTATCTACTCTTTTTATTATCTCGATTATTAATTTTGTTAAAAAGACTATCGATAAATCATCTAGTTATGAAGAAAGAATTAAAAATTCTATTATAGCCGGAGGATTTATGTTAACATTCTTACTTCATATGATATTTAATTTTATAATGCCTAATGTATATAAAAATACTAAATTTTTGATTTTAGGACTAGTATTTTCAATTCCTTTTGTTAGCTCTTTGATATATTCGATTCGATAATAAAATTTAAATTTTTAAATACGCGAGTTTTGATCACTGATATTTTTGTTGGTATTCTTCTTATATTAACCGCTTTGCAATTTTTATCAAGTCAATCATTATTGGATGCAATTTTTAGAATTTCGATTTTTGTTTTAATATTTATATTTTCGATAAGCTTAATTCAAGCCGTTAGAAAGGAAGTTGAGCAAAGGGAGGAATTGGAAAGATTGAATAAGAAACTTGATGAATTAAATAAAATTAAGTCTGAGTTTCTTTCTTTTGCGTCGCATCAGATTAAAGCGCCTATGGCGGTGATAAAAGGATATACGGAGTTAATTCAAAATGTTGTTGAAAATGTCCCTCCTCAAGTAAAAGATTTTGCTGCCAAAATTAGAAAAGCTGTTGATGATCTTTTAGTTTTGATCGAAGAATTTATGGATTATCGCCGTATTGATGAAGGTAAAATGGAATTTAATTTTGAAAAACTTAATGTTGTTAGCATCGTTAAAGAAATTTATAGCAATATGTTTCTTTTAGCTAAAGAAAAAAATCTTGAATTTTATTTTCAAAGCGATGTAGATTTTGTCTTTGCTAATATAGATAAAGTTAGATTTTCTCAAGTTGTTCAAAATTTAATTGACAATGCTATTAAATATACTAAAGAAGGTTTTGTCAGAGTAAATATTGAAAAGAAAGATAATAAAGTTTTAATAACTGTTTCAGATTCAGGAATAGGAATGTCAAAAAAATTTCAAGAGAAATTGTTCGGTCAATTTGTTAGAGATCCTTCTATTAAAAAAGAAATTAGAGGTACGGGTTTAGGACTTTTCATTGCTAAATTTATCATAGAAGCTCACAAAGGCAAAATTTGGGCAGAGTCAGAAGGAGAGGGAAAAGGGAGTCGTTTTTATGTGGAATTACCGATTTTGAATTTATAAATTTTAGAGTTCTTCTATATATAGAAATCTAAAAAGAGGGAAGTGGTACAGTGTTAGATCCCCCAGGTTTTAAACATGAGTTCAAAAAAAACAAAAGAAAAAAGAGAAAAAAAGGATCATTTCCATCTATTTTAAGAACTACAAGAAGAAGAAAACAACCTCAAAAAAATTCATTTTTGCTTGTAGATCTTTTTTCTATTTTCAGAAGAATATAAATTTTATCGGAGAAGTTTTATCCTGCTCCGTTTTTAATAAAAGGAATCTTTGTCCTTCTAATTAATTGCATTTTGTTTTATAATTAAATTAATGTCCGAAGGCTTTGAGATAAAAGCCGACAGAAAAATTGTTTTAATTGATGATGAAAAATCATTTTCTGAAGTTATTTGTTTTTTCTTGAAAAAAGAAAATTTTGATGTTAAATGTTATAATGATCCTGGGGAAGCAATACTTAATATAATTTCAGATAAACCAGATTTGATACTGTTAGATCTTTCTATGCCTAATGTTAATGGCTTTACCGTTTTGGAACATATCAAAAAAGATTTGATTAATCACCAATACAAAATTATTATAGTTACTAACTTAAAATATACTGATTCGGGTATTCCTATTACTGAAGATTTTGTTAAATCAATAGGAGCAGATGAGCTTTTCTTTAAAACAGGGGATTTATCAGAGCTTGTAGAGAAAATAAAAAAATTGCTTTCAGTATAGCTTAATTATCATGATATTGAAATTTAATAAAAAGTTAAATATAAAATTTAATAATCGAGTAATAAAAATTTTATTAGGTTTAGCATTTTTTACCTTGGGCTTATTTATAGCTAATTTTTTTAGTGATTTAAAGTTTAACATTTTGGCTCAATATTTTCAACCCCGCATTATTATTCCACCGTCCATTCTCAAAGAATTTGAAGAAACAGCACGTTCTCCTTCATCTTCACTTCCAATATTTTTGCCAACTCCTTCTTTAACTTTACCAACAACCGTTCCTCCTTCTGTCTCATCATGTCTTAATCCTACACAAAGTGACAGAGATGAATTGATGAGGTGGGGTAAAAGTTTTGCAAACAACGTTAACAAAAAAATAATTTCTCTTTTACAGAATCCAGATACAAGTGAGTTTATACCAAAAATTCAAAAAAGATTAGATTCTATGACTTTTCGTAGTGAGCGTGAAGCAAGAGATAGTGTTATTAATATTGCTAAATATGGTTTAAGTTTGGGATTTATAAAAGTAAGTGGTCAAATAAAATGCGAAACAAGAAAACCGGGAAAAAATTTTTGCTATCCTATATACGGAGGTGGACAAAGCGATCCTGAACCGATTTTCATTGATGAAATAAAAATAGAAGGAACTGTAAAGGTTAAAATAGCAAAAGTATCCCTGGGAAAGATAGTTAAAGATATAGTTTTAGAGTTGCCTATCAGAATGGTAATAAAAGGATTAAATTCGGAAAGCAAATTAAATTTCGGAGTAGTTGAAGGAAAAATAAAAATAAAGCCTGAATCTAGTAAAGTTCAAGTTCAAGCAATAGCTAATATTCAACAGTTAATAAGTAAATTTAAATCTTTTCGAGCTGATTCCATAGAGATAATTGTCCAATCTCGAAGTGAAAAATTTCAAAATCAATACGTAAATTTTGGTTTTATTATAACCTGCAGATTTTAACTATTCTTATTTTTTATAAGTTTAAAGTTTGGATTTACCAACATATCTATCAAAGAGGATTTTATATGCAGTAAGTTATAATAATTTTTACAATAATGAAGAAACCGGAAAGGAAAGATTTAATTAAGATTTCTGATTATATTTGGGAAATTTCGAAAAATTTTAGGGAAGATATGAGAGTTCCTGCTTGTATTTTTGCTTCTGAAAAAATGTTTGATGATATTTTAGAAGATCAAAGTTTATGGCAGTTAGTTAATGCCTCAACTCTTCCTACTCTTTACAAATATGCCTTAGCAATGCCTGATATTCATGAAGGATATGGAGTACCTGTCGGTTCTGTTATTGCTAGCGAATATGAAAACGGAATTATTTCTCCTGGAGCAATTGGTTTTGATATTAACTGTGGCGTCAGGCTTCTTGTTGCTGATTTGAATTATAAAGAAGTTAAAGATAAAATACCAAAACTTACAGAGGAAATTTTTAGAGAAGTTCCTTCTGGCGTAGGAAGAGGAGGATGGTGGAAATTAAACAATGATGAGATGGAAAGAGTTTTGGAGGAAGGGGCTAAATATATTTATGAATTAGGATATGCTGATAAAGAAGATTTAGAAGCAACAGAAAGTTACGGAAGGTTAGAAGGAGAAGCTGATATGGTTTCTAAAACTGCTAAAGATAGAGGAAGGGATCAATTAGGTACAATGGGAGCAGGAAATCATTTTGTTGAAATTCAAAAAATTCATGAGGTTTACGATGAAAAAATAGGTGAAAAATTAGGTATCGTAAAAGGAAGGATATCTATTCTAATTCATTGCGGTAGCAGAGGATTGGGTCATCAGGTTTGTAGCGATTATGTCAGAGAATTTTTACGAGAAATTGATAAAAAAAATATTGATTTGATAGATAAAGAATTAGCTTACAGTAATTTCCATTCTGGTTTAGGTCAAAGATATTTTAAAGCTATGAATTCTTCGGCTAATTTTGCTTGGGCTAATAGACAACTTATTGCTTATGAAGTAAGAAAAGCATTTCAGAAAATTTTTGGAAAAAGCATTAGTTTAAAGCAAGTTTATGACGTAGCTCACAATATTGCTAAAGTCGAAAATCACGAGGGCAAAAAACTAATAGTTCATCGAAAGGGAGCAACAAGAGCGTTTTGGCAGGGACACTTGGATTTAGCACCAAAATTCAGAGAAATAGGTCAACCTATCTTAATCCCGGGATCAATGGGAACTGCTAGTTACATTTTAATCGGTAACGAGATGGCTGAAAAATTTTCCTTTGGTTCTGGTCCCCATGGGGCTGGACGAGTTATGTCAAGAGCAGAAGCCAAAAAAAAAATAAAAGGCACAGATCTAAAAGAAGAATTAGAATCAAAAGGTATTACTGTTTCTGCTGGTTCAATGACCGGTTTAGCTGAAGAATCGCCTTCTGCTTATAAAGATGTTACTGAGGTTGTAGATGTTATTACTCAAATTGGTGTTGCCCGAAAGGTAGCAAAGTTAATTCCCATAGGAGTAATTAAAGGTTAAAAAAAAGGTTGATAGATGTCATGTTTTTTAAAGATTTTGATATAATTAAATCAGAAAACTAAAAAGGAGGGATCAAGGTGTCAAGAAAGTCACGCCAAAGAATAAAATTTACCTATACGGATATTTCTGCTCAAATTGAATATTTTGTTGATGATATTTTATTGTTTAGGTTTTTAGTTTACTTTGAGGAAGAAAAAATTTATTGCACAATACCTTCTTTTCTAGAAACAAATTATAACTTCAAAACAAATAATAATTATAATAATTTCTTGTTTTATATACCAATTCCTAGTATTATATGGGATTGGTACGTTATTTTTTGGTGTAAAGGGGAAAAACCGTCTTATCCTCCTCATCTAATAAAAGAAAAGAATTTATTTTTTTTAGACGATCCCTTACTAGTTGTTAGCTAATTTATTTAAATAAAGGAGATTACCTAGATAATCTCCTTTTTTCAATAAAAATACATATTGACATTTTTTAAAATTTTTCTTCTAATTAAAAAAGAAAACTACAAAGGAGGTAGAAAAATGTCCAAGCTTACCTTTAAGCTTACCTTTCTTACCTTTCTGCTTCTGCTTATCGGTATATTGACAGGCTGTGGAGGGTATGATTCTAATTCTAGTTGTTTAAAACCTCCAAAGGTTGAAACAAAAAAATTTATAGGATATGGAAGTAATGGGAGAATAATAGTTTTAGAAAAAACATCTTTCTCTCTTTCTGCCGTCTATGTAATTCAAGGCAGAGAGGTATTTAGAATTGAGGTATTTAAGCAAACAAAATATCTAACCATTATAACCATTAAGGTTCGAACTACCGGTGAAACATATTACTGTAATTACTGTAAACCGGAAAAAATTATAAAACTTTTAGAAGGAGATACCTTATCTTCTTACAGTTACTACTGGGGAGAAAAAGATTCCCCAATACTGGTATTTGACGGAAATGATTTTATTTTTATTGATAATGCCATCCCGTCAACAGGATGGCAAAGAATAGAATAAATAACTCTTAAAGGCAGAGCTAAAGTTCTGCCTTTTTTCTTGACAAAATAAAAAAAATATTTTAAAATTAAAATAGTCGAATTAAAATTATTATTAAATAAAATGAAAAGAGAAATTTTATCATTTTTTTATTTACTTTCTGTTTTTTCTATCTTTTTTTCTGGTCATAATTTTACTTTTGCTCAATCTTGTCCTTCACAAACTACCTATACTTCTGATACAGCTGTTTTAGTGGGAGAAATAACAGAAAATGGTGGTGATCCTAATATAGATGCTTGGTTTAGATGGGGGAGAGATACTTCGCTCGTAAATAGTACTCCTTATCAAAGCCTCTATGCTAATAATCTGCCTGTTCGTTTCTGCCGAACTATAACAAATCTAACTCCTTGTACTACTTATTATTATCAAGCATGGGCCAGAAATAGTGCGGGTACTAGATCCGGAGAGATTTTAAGTTTTACTACTGCTTGTAGAGTTACAAGTGCTGATATTAAAGCTAATGATTCGAATGGTCCTATAGTTGTTAATTTTGGTTCTAATGTCATTTTATCTTGGACTTCGGTTAATGCTAGCTATTGTGTAGCATCAGGTGATTGGTCTGGCACTAAAGCTGCCAATGGTCAAGAAACTTTAATTCGTTTAGCTGTAGGTAATTATAGATTTAGTATTAAATGCTACGACTCTTCTGGTTCAAATTATGTTTCTGATTCAGTTGATGTTAAGATATCTGCTGTTACTCCTACTGTAAGAACTTTGCCTGCCGTAGAAACTCTATAAAATAAACAACCGTTACATAAACAATAAAATCTAGATAAATAATAAAAAATAAAATTTTACAACAATAATCAAAAATAATAATGAAAAAAATTATTTTACCAACAATTTTTTTCTTGGTTTTTATTGTTAATTTTGCTGGAGCTCAAACTTGTCCTGAAAGAAGTACTGCTGGATATAATAAGGTTATTTTTGTAGGTAAAATTACTAGCCTGGGAAATGATAATAAAGTTTCAGCTTGGTTTGAGTATGGAATAGATAAGGATAACCTAAAAAAAACAAATGAAATAATTAGAAATGACTTAGGTATTTATTGCTTAGAGGTTAAAAATTTAACTCCCTGTACTACTTATTTTTACCGGGCAGCAGTTAAAAACGAAAAAGGAACTGCCTATGGAGAGTTGAAAAATATAAAAACTCTTTGTTCTGCTGTTAAAATAAGTAACAATAACTCTTCTAATAAAGATAAGAAAATATCTAATGTAGTAGTATCTAAAGATAAAAACGATGGAGGTAACGTAGATGATTATATTATGGAATTTCCTTCTCAGCTTCTTAACCTTGAGCTTAATTCTCAATATGCCGTTTCTA
>JBBINE010000009.1:27754-32676 GCA_037444025.1 bacterium
TTAAAGGTAATTTAAATTTAACCTGGTTATTAGTTTTTATTTTAATAGTAATTAACTTGCTTTTGTGGAATAAATACATAAGAAAGAGAAGCACAAATAATTCTATATCTTAATATTTTTTTATCTTTTAGTCTAAATAGAATCAGGAAATTTTCGATAAAACTTTTTTTTGGATATCTCGGTTACTGAAATAAAGATTGTCAATAGAAATATAGAAGATAAGATTAATTTTTTATTTAAAGCAGTAAAACCAAAAATTTTTCCTATTTCAGGAATAAAAACAATTCCCATACTAAGGAATAAAGCTAATATTGAAATAATCAAAAAAAGAAAACTTGGTTTAGAGGCGAAAAACCAATCTTTAGTTCTAATAGATAAAGAAACCAATATTCCTGATACCGTTGTTAAATAGAAAATGTAAGTTCTAATTGTTTCTGGAGATTCATTTTTTACTATAAAATAGCCTAAAATATTAATAGCACCAGCTATCAAGCCTAAAATTAAAAGCAAAAAAATTAATTCTTGATTTGAAATTTTCACCGATCTTTTAATTTCTTTGATTTCAACATTATCTTTAGCAAAAGCAGACAATGGAATATCAGTTAGTAAATTTGTTAAAAGAACTTGAATAGGGGTTAAAGGCACAAAAGGAAGAAAACTAGTGAGGAAAGAAATTGAAATTATATTTCCAAAGTTGTCACTCATGGTATGCTTAATATACTTACCAATATTTTCTACAGCTTTTCTTCCTTCTATTATTCCATCAACTATGAGTTTTAAATCTTTTTCTTTTAAAATAATATCAGCTTCTTCTTTAGTAATATCACTAGCAGAATCGACCACTAAAGCTGAGTGAGCAATTTTTAAAGCAGGAGCATCATTAATGCCTTCTCCTAAAAAAGCTATAATTTTTTCTTTTTCTAAATTTTTTATAATTTTTAATTTATCTTCAGGAAGAAGACGTGCAAAGACCTTATGTTGAATAATTATTTTCCGGAGTTCTTTTTCTTCCAAATTTCTTATTTCTTCACCTACAAAAATTTTTTCCTCCTCTGTTATGATTCCTAATTCTAAAGCTATTTTTTTAGCTACATTAGGTGAGTCTCCGGTTAAGATTTTAATTTCTAGATTTAGTTTTTTAGCTAAATCAAAAGCAGGAAAAGCACTTTTTTTTAAGGGATCAAAAAATGAAGCTATACCTAAAAAATTTTTTTCTGGTTTTAACAAGCCTAAAGCTAAAGTCCTAAACCCTTCGTTATCTTCTTTTTTAAAGATATTCAACCATTCCTTTTCTGCTACTGATAAATCTTTTTTTTGAAGAAAACAAAGTTTAATTACATTTTCGGGGGCACCTTTTATTACTTCAATAATTTCTCCCGTATTTTTATCTTTGAGTATAACTTTTTTTATTCTTAGATTAGGATCGAAGGGTACATCTTCAATAAATTCTAAGTCAGAATAATCAATAAAAATTTCTGTTTTATTTCGTGTTAAATTCACACTTTGCTTCAGCCTCGGCCGAGATAAGTCTGGATTAGGATTCGTTATTATATTATATTTTTCTAAAAAAGCTTTTTCGTAAGGAGTAATATCTTTAGTGAAATGATAATCGGAGAGAAAATATTTTAAAAATTTTATTAATTTTTCTTGAGCTTTGTCGTTGAAATTTAGGGAGTTTTGTTCTTGAGTTATTTTCTGAAACCGGACATTTCTATTATTTTCCTTACCATTGGATGTGCCAGAATGAATTTCAAGTAAAGACTCGTCACTTTCAATATTTGTTATTATTCTTTCAAGTTTTAATTCATTTTTAGTAATTGTTCCTGTTTTATCTGTAAATATAACTTGAACGATGCCTAAATCTTCTAAAGCTGAGAGTCTTTTAATTACTAATCCTTTTTTGGCTAACTTATCTCCCGCTAAACTTAGTGTCAAAACTGTCATTACAGGTAAAAATTCAGGAACAGCAGCAACGGCTAAAACGATAGCAAAAATTAAAATTGCTTTAAAATCGATTGGTTCTGGCTTTATAAAATTGATTAAAATGATAAGCAAAGAAAGAAAAAAACTAAGATAAGCAATCTTTCTAGCAAAATCATCAAGTATTTTTTGATAGGCAGTTTCCTTTTTTATTTCTAATGTTTTTTTAGCAATAGAACCAAAATAAGATTTTTTTCCCGTAGCAATTACTTCTCCTTCAAATTCACCATTGATAACCATAGTCCCCATATAAGCTGTCTCTCCTTCTTTTTTGTAAATTGGCTCACTTTCTCCCGTAATTAATGATTCATCAACTAAAGTTGATTCGTTTTTGGTAATTTTTATATCAGCAGGAACTTTATATCCAGTACTTACTTTGATGTAATCTCCTGGAACCAACTCTTCTTGTAAAATTTTTTTCCATTCATTATCTCTTTTTACCCAGGTATAGTTTTTGAAATAGGAAAGAAGTTTTTGTGCTAATTTATTCGAATGGTAATCTTGATAGATTGAAACTATGAGAGCTAGGAAAAAGAAAAAGAAAATTAAAATTGTTTCAATTTTTGTTCCTTCTAGAATTAAAGAAAAAATTCCCGCTGTTAACAAGAAAAGATTGAAAAAATTTAAAATGTTTCTTTTTACAATTTCTAAAATATTAATTTTAAAATATTCAAGCCTATTGGCTCCATAAGTTTTTAATTTTTCTATCGCTTCTTTTTGAGAAAGCCCTAACTTTTCCATTAATTTTATTTTAAAATAATTTTATGATTATTAATGGAAAAGAATTAGCTTATGAGATTTTAGATAAACTAAAAGAAGAGAGAAAGAAATATAAGAAAATAAAAGTAGTCAGTTTTTTAATTGGAAAAGATGAAGAAAAATTAAGTTTTTTAAAAATTAAAAAAGTTTTTGCCGAAAAACTTGATATTGATTTTAGAATTTATGAAGTAGATGAAAATATATCAAGAAAAAAACTAAGGAAATATATTCATCAAATAGTTAAAAGTCCTACTGTTAAAGGAGCAATAATTCAATTACCAATTCCTTCAAAATTTCCTACTCAATATTTTTTAAATTCTATTCCTGAAAAAAAAGATATTGATTGTCTTTCAAGTAAACTTTTAGGTAAATTTTTCTCTAATTCACCAATTATTTATCCTCCTCCGGTAGAAGTTTTACGGATGATAAAAGATAAATATTTTTTAGAGTTTAAAGGTAAAAATGCTTTAATCGTTGGTTATGGAAATTTAGTAGGAAAACCAATTTCTCATTATTTAGCCAATGAAAATGCAACAGTTATAATTGCCCAAAGTAATACTTATCTAGATGAATATTTAGAAAAAGCAGATATTATTATTTCGGGAGTGGGTAAAGCAAAACTTATTGATAAATGCAAAAAAGGAGCAATTCTTATTGATTTTGGATATTCTGTAGAAAATGGAAAAATTTATGGGGATTTAGATTTTGAAGCATTAAAGGATAAAGCAAGCTTAATTAGTCCTACTCCTAATGGTATAGGGCCAATTTTAGTAGCAAAACTTTTTGAGAATTTATTTAAATTAATAAAGTATTTTAAACAATAGTGTGGGCGGGAGAGGATTCGAACCTCTGACCTTCTCGACGTCAACGAGACGCTCTGCCAACTGAGCTACCCGCCCAAGCGAATTTTCTACACTTATCACACATAACTATTTTAAAATATTTATTATTATACCAAAATTTAAATATTTTTTTATTAAAATTTCTTTATAAATTTAATAAACAAAAAGGTAAAAATTAGTATCAGAAAACTTATTACTAAAAAAGCATATTTGCTACTTTGTAAAGGTAAATTAACATTCATTCCGTATATAGAAGAAAGAAGCATAGCGGGCAAAAATATAGATTGTATAAAAGTTAAAATTTTTATCGACTCGTTTATTTGGATAGAAATAATAGATTCGAAAGACCTATTTAGTCCTTCTAATATTTCACGATAATCTTGGAGTTTTTCTAAAATAAAATCAGCTTTTTCGTAACTAGATTTCCAGTTATCAAGATAATTTTTGAAATAAGAGCTGTGGCTATTAAGAATGTATTTTATTGAATTTAATATTGATTTAAGCGCTGTATGACTAAAAGCTAAATTTCTTCTTGTTCGAGCAATTTTATTAATTGCTTCCAAAGGAATCATATTTTTTATTCCTTTTTCTAGTTCATTAATTTCTTTACCTATACCTTTTAAAACAGGAAAAAACCTTCTAATTATAACTGAGATAAAGAAAGAGATAAATAATTCAGGGTCATGTTTATCGTTTTTTTGGGTGAGAAAAATAGTTTTATTTTTTATCTTATTAATTTCATCATCGTTTTGGTGAATTAAAATAATTAAATCTTTAAGTAAAAATAAAGCTGCTTTCCCAAAATAAATATATTTTTTATTGAAAAAGGGGTAAATTAATTGAAAGCCTAAATAATTTTTTTCTATGATAAATTCACTATATCTCACAGAAGAAAGAGAATTAAGTAAATCTATTTGCTTAATTTTAAATTCTTTGTTTAAATTTAATAATTCATTCTCATTCGAATTGATAACTTCAATAATTTTAAAATCTTTTAAAAGTATCTCTTTTTTCATTGTTAGTTAAATTATACTAAAAATTAAAAAGCCCGTCTTTTAAAGACAGGCTTTTTACTCTTTAGAAACACTTTCTTGAAACCTTAACCTTAACCTTAACTTTTTTTTCGACTTTTTTGTTCTTAGTTAATATTAAATAATAGAAAAATCGCTTCGAAATTTTATTAGATTCTTCTTTCTTCATTTCATCATCCTCCCTTTCCTCTTTGTTAAGTTTACTAATTTAAGTATAATCTAAAATAAAATAAAAATCAAATTTATATAACTCCTTTCTCTCACCTTACTTTCCTTGTCTTTAAACTAATTGTCACTGATTGTCCTGGAT
>JBBINE010000010.1:0-32300 GCA_037444025.1 bacterium
AACTTCTGACGGTGGTTATATAGTGGTAGGATACACAGATAGTTTTGGAGCAGGTAATTATGATCTTTTCCTCGTTAAACTTGATTCTTCAGGTAACATCAATAATTGTTCAGCAGTTTCTTCAGTTTCACCTACAGTGTCTTCTATTACACCTACAATAAGCAGTGTATCACCTTCAGTAAGTTCTGTTTCTCCTACTATTAACACTCCTTCACCTTCAATCTCTTCAGTTACACCTACAAGTACTACTCAATGCCAACTATAGCACATTTTTTAATTAAAAAATAACCTTATTTAATTTAAATTTCACTTACTTTCTCATTTATTTAACTTTTCTTCTTCTTCCGTGAAAAGCTTGATGAATTTCTTTGAGTTCTTTATTTGTTAAATGAGTATAAATTTGAGTCGTTTGTAAATTTTTATGCCCCAAAAGCATTTGGATTGCTCTTAAATCTGCTCCTGCTCTTAGAAGATCAGTAGCAAAGGAATGTCTGAGGGTGTGGGGTGTAATTTTTTTTAAAATTCCGGATTTTTTAGTATAGAATTTTATTAATTTTTGTACACCCCTAGGTGTAATTCTTGTTAGATTTTTGTATTTACTTAAATTGATAAAAAGAGCAGGATTGGTATCATTTCTTTTTTCGAGATATTTTTTCAAGTAATATTTTGCCGCTGGTGATAAAAAAACTAATCTTATTTTTCCACCCTTACCTTTGATACTTATTTCGCCTTTGTCTATATCTATATCTCTGTTTAAAGAACAAATTTCTGATACCCTTAAACCTGTACTAAATAGAGTTTCTAAAAAAGCTCTGTCTCTTAAAGACTTTAAATTTTCTCCTTGAGCCGAGTTGATTAATTTGTCAATTTCTTCATCGTTTAAAACCGTTATTTCTCTTTCTGGTGTTTTAGGTAGTTCAATAAGACCTGGTTCATATATATTGATATTCTTTTTTTGTAAAAATTTTAAAAAATTTCTTAAGACAATAAGATAATAAGATTGAGTTTTCAAGCTTAGATTTCTTTTATTTAGAAAAATTCTAAAATTATAAACTACTTCGCCGTCAATAGTTTTCTTTTTTTGTTCTTCAAGCCATTTCAAGAAAAAATTAATTTTTCTTATATATTCTTTGACTGTTTTGCTGCTTCTACCCTTTTCAATTAAAAGATAATTTTCAAATTGCTCTAAATAAGGTCTAAATTCCATTTTTAAAATCTTTAAGTTCTATGGTATAATAATATTATATTATGAGCAAGGTAAAAGAAAAAATAAAAGAAATAATATCAAAATACGGGAAAAATGAGAATGATACCGGTAGTCCTGAAATCCAGATTGCTATTTTGACAGAAGAAGTTTTAAATATTACCGAACATTTAAAAAAAAACAAACAAGACAGACATTCGAAAAGAGCTTTGATTTTAAAATTAGCTCACAGAAAAAAGCTGCTTAATTATCTAAAGAAAAAATCGATTTCTAGATACAATAAAATTGTTAACTTACTTAATCTATGAATCCCTTTTCTAGAGAAAGTCAAAGAGTAAATATTTTTATCGATACTCAAAATATATATCATTCGGCTAAGAATCTTTATGACAGGAAAGTTGATTTTAAAAAATTAATTGACATTCTTACTGGAAATAGAAATTTGATTAGAGCCTTTGCTTATGTGATAAAATCTGATTATCCCTCAAAGGAGATTGATTTTTTTGACGCTTTAATCTCTCAAGGTCTTTATTTAAGAATTAAAGAATTACAAACATATCCCGATGGCAGCAAAAAGGCTGATTGGGATGTAGGTATTGCCGTGGATGTTATTAGGTATAGTTCTTTGGTTGATGTAATTATTTTGGTTACAGGAGATGGTGATTTTTATCATTTAGTAGAATTTTTACAGAACCAAGGAAAACAAGTTGAAATAGGAGGCTTTGCTCAAACAACCTCTGTTAAACTTAAAGAAATAGCTGATTTTTATTACGATCTTGGTGATTTTGAAAATATTATCTTGATTTAATCTAATTAAAAATTAAGATTAAAATTTTTATATGAAGTCAAATAAATATTTTTATCAGGGAAATAATTATGAAATAGAATTTGAAATTAACGATTGGGCTGAAAGGTCCTTGATTTCTCTACTAACCAAAAGTAAAGATACAGTAATTTTAACTGTTATTAATTTAGGAGATGAAATTCCTAATGCCGATTTTTTACCTTTGACAATTGACTATGAGGAAAAGTTTTATGCAGGAGGTAAAATTTACGGTGCTCGATTTGTAAGGAGAGAAGGAAGACCTACCATTACTTCAATTTTAAATTCAAGAGTTATAGACAGAAGCATTAGACCTCTGTTTCCTCCAGATTTTAAAAGACAGACTAGTATTATTAATACTGTTCTTTCTTATGACCCCCAGAGTGACCCAGCTCTTTTGGCACTTTTGGGAACGTCTTTTGGAATTAGATATTTACAACTTCCTTTTATAAATACTTTAGCAGCTATCAGAGTAGGCTATGATGAAAAAGGATGGAGAATAAATCCCGAAATTGATATTAGAGGAGGGCTAAAAGGAGAACTTTTTCTCTCGGGAACCAAAAATAAAATTAATATGATTGAATTTGAAGGGATAAATATTAAAGAAAAAGAAATATTAGAAGGTATTAAAATAGGCTTAGAAGAGATTAAAAAAATAGTTAACTTTATTGATAATAGTTTACCTTTTTCAGACAAAAAAATTGATTTTGATAATTCTCTTTACCAAGAAGCAGAAAAACTTCTGGAAGAATTTTTAGATAAAAATAAAATTGAGATTAAAAAAGTTTTATTTAATAGTCAAGAAGGAGACAAAGCCTGGGGAGACGTTTTCGAGCTTTTAAAAAATGAAAATTTTGAAGATAAACAAGCCTATGTTTTTTCAGCTTTACAAAAAAAATTCAAAAAAATTTTTCAACAAACAGTTTTATCCGATAAAATACGTCCTGATGGAAGAAAACTTGATGAAATTAGAAATTTGTCTATGGAAATTGATCTACTTCCTCGGGTTCATGGTTCAGCTCTTTTTAGAAGAGGTTTAACTCATATTCTAAGTACTGTTACTTTAGCTGGACCAGGAGAAGAATTAGTTTTAAGAGAAATTGAATACGAGGGGATTAAAAGTTTTATTCATCATTATAACTTTCCTCCTTATTCTACAGGAGAAATTGGCTCACCTAAAGCTCCTTCTCGTCGAGAGATAGGTCATGGAGAACTCGCTGAAAAAGCTTTAAGAAATTTAATTCCTTCTCAAGATGTTTTTCCTTACACCATTAGAGTAGTATCGGATGTTTTAAGTTCTAACGGCTCTACTTCAATGGGTTCAGTTTGCGGTAGTTCTTTAGCTTTGATGGCAGCAGGGGTTCCTTTAGATCAACATATTTCTGGAATTAGTATCGGTTTGGTTTACGAAGATGATAATAATTACGAACTTTTAACCGATATTCAAGGACCTGAAGATTTTTTTGGGGCTATGGATTTTAAAATTGCAGGGACAAAAGAAGGTATTACTGCTATTCAACTAGATGTTAAAATAGAAGGTTTGACTATAGAACAAATACTTCGTTCTTTTGAACAAGCAAGAAAAGCAAATAATTTTATTTTAGAAAAAATGAATCAAACTATTTCTAAACCTCAAAAGCTTAGTCCTTTTGCTCCCAGGGTTATTTCTTTTAAAGTTGATCCTTTGAAAATTGGTTTAATTATAGGCAGTGGAGGTAAAACCATAAATGAGATTATTGAAAATACTAATACCAAAATCACTATAAATCCGGATGGGTTAATTTATATTATTGGAGAAGAGGGTGATATCAATTTAGCTAAAAATTTAATTAAAATAATAAGTGGAGAGTTAAAATTAGGAGAGGTAGTAAAAGGGAAAGTAGTTAAAATTTTGCCCTTTGGAGCTGTGTTAGAATTAGCTCCCCAAAAAACAGCCTTTTTACATATTTCAGAAATAGCTAACAAAAAAATTACCAATATTGAAGAGGAAATAAAAGTTGGAGATGAAGTTGATGTTTCTATTAAAGAAATTGATGAGCGTGGTAGAGTTTATGTTTCTTTAAAAAATGCCAGGAGACAAGAAGGTAAAATATAAATTTATAAAAGCAGAAGATTTAATAAAAGAAACTGAAGGACAGATTTTAGAAAAAGAGGTTAAAGAAGACCAAGGTATTAAAATTGAAAATATTACCAAAATTGAATCTGTGCCTTCAGAAAAGAAAAATATTCCAGAAATTCCTTCCGAAGCTCCCAAAGTTATACCGCCTCAAAGTATCGACTTGCAAAAAGAGAATGAACCTGTTTTAGTTTACGATGTGGAAAAAGATTTATCACCGAAAGAAGAAAATTTAGATTTTATTCCTCAAGAAGGAGTGGTTGATTTATCTGCTTTTTCGGAAACTCCATCGTTAAAAAGATCTTCTCCAGAAACACCCCTATCTTCACCACCCTCCGACCTTCAAAATATCTCCCAAAATAAATTAAAAGATTTTTCTAAAGAAATTCTATCTTTTTCTTCTTCACCTATAAAAGAAGAAACAAGCGAAAAAGAAAAAGTTTCATCTTTGTTTAAATTTAAGCTTCCTTCTTTTAATCTTTATTATTTCGTTATTCCTTTAGTTATTTTGATGATGGGAGTAGGAGGTTTTTTACTGTTTAACAAATTAAACAGACAAACTAAAAAATCAAATGAATTATTAACCCAAGGGACTAAAGAAGTAGTTGATTTTACCCTAAAAGAAACCTCTTCTCAATCGTTAACTGAAAATTACTTGCAAGGCTTTCTTCAAACTTCAAGTGAAATCATAACTTTTAAAACATCAACCGAATCAGTTTCTAGCTCAGAAGAAACTTCTACAAAAGAATTTTTGCCCCAGACATCAACTGATTCTTCTTTAAAATCTTTTTTCGATTTTTTGTCTACCTTTAGTGGTAAAACTAGTGATTCTTTAGAAATTTCCACTTTAACTTCTGAATCTATAACTACTTCTTCTTTTTTTGAAAAGTCAACTTCTGTAATTTCTCTATCTACCGAAACCCAAACCACATCAAAATCCTCTACTATTTCTAAACCAACTACTACTAAAAAATCAATAAAAATTAAACTAGAAAACCAAAAAACTACTACTTCTATCACTTCTTCATCAGATCTACCTACTACTAGTCAAACTTTACAAAGCACGACTACGCCTTATCAAACCTCAACTGCTAATCATTTTGAGGTCGAAGAAAATAAAGAGATTTTAAGTTTAAAAGAAATAGGAATTTTTAATAATTTTTTTCTCTACAAAATTAGCCTCAAAAGCTTAGATTTATCTAATTTCAATGAAGAATTACAAAAATTTCTCTTGAAACAAGAATTTAATGATTCTATTTATTTGATAAAGTTTCTTTATAACGAAAATTATATTTCTACTGATTTAGTTTATAATTATTTTATCAATCATCCCGAAATTAAGAAGTTTATTGAAGAATATGCTTTTTTGATGTATTATTCCTATAGTAGAAAATATCCAGTTGTTATTTTTAAGATAAAAAATGTTGATAAAGTAAAAACAATTAATGAAAAATGGGAAAAATCTAATATGGTTAAAGATTTAAGTTCTCTTTTTTGGCAAATGGATCCTGGTAAACCAACTCAAAATAATTTTATTTCGAAGAAATTTAAAAATTATTCTTACCGGATGTTAAATTTTTCTAATAATTATCAATTAATTTGGGCATTAGAAAAAAATTATTTGATATATACTTCAAGTGAAGCAGCCATTAAAAAAATTTTTTCTTCTGTTAAGATATAATTATTAAATAATGGATCAAGAAGAAATAAGAAAAAATCTTTTAAAAGAAAAAGAGGAATTAGAACTTATGATTGAAGATCTAGAAAGGGAAGGTAGAGAATTAATAGTTGAACAAGCAAAAACGCCAGACGAAGAAGCAGACAAGTACGAATTTAAACAAGAATACCATATACAAATGGAAAATTTAAAGCAGAGATTAGAAAAAATAAATAAAGCCTTAAAGAAAATTGATTCAGGCGCATATGGTATATGCGAAAAATGTGGTAAAAAAATAGAAGAAGCTAGATTAAAAATTGATTTAGCTGTCGAGCTTTGTCGTGACTGTGCTTTTAATCTTTAAAAATAATTTTTCTAAAGCCATTAAGAAACTCTCTTCCAGACATTTTTTTTCTTCCTTCTAATTGTACTTCTTTAAGAAAAATAAAAGCATCTTTTATCTTTAAACCTAATTCATTTTTCCATTCAAAAAAAGAACTAACTTTTATTTTTTTAATTTCCTTGGGTAAATTATTCGGCTCTACTTTGTGAATTTGAAAAATTTTTAATATTTTTTTTATTTCCTTATCGTTTTCTTTGTGAACTAGATAAATAAAAGTTCCTGGCCAAGGGTTTAGAGCTCGTATTTTTCTTTCCCATAATGAGAGTTCTTCTTCTGGATCAAGAAGGCCATCTTTTTTATTTATCTTTGAAGTATAAGTTGCTTCATCATCATTTTGAGGTTTAGGAAAGATTTTGTTTTCTAAGTAAGGCATTATTATTTGAGCTAAAACTTTACCTCCAAGTTTACCTAATTTTTCTTCTAATTCTAAATAAGATTCCTCATTTATTTTTAATTTTTCTTGAATTAAAATTGGTCCATGGTCTACTTTATCATCAATAAGAAAAATAGTGATTCCTGTTTCTTTTTCTCCGTTTAATATGGTCTCTCTAATTGGGTTTGCTCCTCTGTATTTAGGTAAAAGAGAGGGATGAATATTTATTATTCCTAGCGGAAAAAGAGATATTACTTCTTGAGGGATAATTTTTCCAAAAGAAGCAATAACTCCTGTTAAATTATTAATTTTTTGGCTATGCCCCAATTCTTTAATTTGATTTTTAAAAATTTCCCAATTTTTTAGTTCTATAACTGGAATTTTTTCTTTTAAACAAAATTCATAAACAGGATTAAGCTTTATTTTTAGTCCTCTTCCTTGCGGTTTGCCTTTTAAAGTTAAAACTAAAAGAGGTTGATAAGAGTTTATAAATTCTTTAAGAACATAAATAGAAAACATATTCGAACCAAAGAAGATTAAAGGCAATTTATTTTTCATTTTTATTTTCAATTTTAAATAAATCAGTAGCTTCTTCAATAAAAAGTTTACCATTTAAATGATCGATTTCATGCTGAACTATTTGAGCTAAAAGTCCCTCTACTGTTTTTTTCTTCTTTTTTCCCCATAAATCTTGATAACTAATTACAACCTCGGGATATCTTTTAATGTAGCCAAAAATACCCGGCAGACTTAAACAACCTTCTTCCATTATTTGTTTTTCTCCCTTGAAAGAAACTATTTCAGGATTGATAAAAGTTAATATTTGACCATTATTTTCAGCAATAAATATTGACAAGTTTTTTCCTATTTGATTAGCAGCTAAACCAACGCCATTAAATTTCATCATTGTTTTTTTCATTTCTTTTACAATCTCTTTAATTTCTTGATTGATTTCCGTAACGGGCTCTGTTTTTTGTTCTAAAATTTTATCTGGATAGATAATAATCATACTAAAGTTTATTTTATAATTAATTTTAATGAAATATGAAAACATAGAAGAGTTTAAAAAAGACCAGGGTTATTTCATAGATAATACTTGGTATCCAAGAGTAACCAAAATTTGTGATGTTAAAAGTAAGCCAGCTTTATACTATTTTTATGCTGAGGCGAGCAATTTTAAAGAAGCTAATGAAAAAAAACGAAAAGCAGCTACAGAAGGAAAAATCGTCCATGAAATAATTGAAGGTTTAATTATGAATAAGCCAATTTTGATTCCTGAAGATTACATTGGTTTTAAAAATGCTTTCGAAGATTTTTTAAAAAATTATTCTCTCTTTTCTAGAAAAGAGTGGTTAGAAAAAAAAGTTAAACATCCGAGATTTCGTTATGCTGGTACTTTTGATATTTTAGGAGAAATTGATGGCCAATTTTCTTTAATAGATATTAAAACCTCTTCTTCTGTTTATGAAGATTATCGTTTACAAACTTCAGCTTACATTATGGCGTTAAATGAAGAACCATGGTTAAGGGATAACTATGGAAGAAAAATTATTTTACCTAGAGAAATAGAAAAAAGATATATTTTAAGGATTAATCAAAAAAAAATTTGTGAGAAATGTGGAGCTGTTTTAAGGCTTAAAAAAATGGGTAATAAAATTGAAAACGGAAATCCTGAATGTGAACATCGTTTCGGGGAAATTATTGGTGAATGGGAATTAAAAGAATTTGAAAATGTAGAAGAAGATTTTAAGGGTTTTCTTCATTGTAAAGGATTATGGGAATGGGAGTACAGAGATTATCTAAAGGAAATAGGTTATTTGTAAAATAAAAAATATTTTTTATTTTAAGAAAATTTTGTATATAATCCGATTTTTGAAAATGAATTTAGGAAACAAAAAACTTCCCTTTACTCTTATTGAACTACTTATTGTCTTTTAAAACTAAAAGAAATATTTGGAAACTTTGGACTAAAACGATAAGTGGAACAAATTTTGATCGTGCTTATTCTATACAACAAACATTAGACGGAGGTTATATAATAGCTGGAGAAACTCTCGCTTCCGGTGGTGAGATTTTGATAGTTAAACTTGATTCTTATGGAAATATACCTAATTGTTCTTTATTATCTAATGTTTTAATGTTTCTCTTCCTATATTTTCCTCTACTCCTAATATTTCTACTCCTACATTTTCTACATATTCTCTTACTCCTAATGTTTCTTCTGTTACACCATCTGTTACTTCTTCTGTCCCAAGTGTTTCTGATTTGTACCAATAATAATTGTTTGTATTATTTCTGAGGCACGGGTGGGAATCGAACCCACCTAGAGCGGTTTTGCAGACCGCTGCGTTACCACTCCGCCACCGTGCCCTAAAATTTGGAATATTTAAATTTTAATGCTATAATTTAAAAAATCTTGTTTGTTTCGCTTATAATATTATATAATCTATTTTAGAAGAAAATCAAGACTATTATTTGTTAATATTAATTTAAAAGGTCAATTTATTTTTTATTTTTATAAAAGTTCTAATGCCAAGAAGAAGTATAAAAATTAAAAGGGAATGGCCTCCTGATCCTATTTATAACAGTGTTATTGTAACCAGGTTTATTAATAATTTGATGAAAGATGGTAAAAAAACAAAAGCACAAAAAATTTTTTATCAAGCCATGAAAATTATTGATGAGCAAAAACAAAATTCTTTGAAAACTTTTCAACTTGCTTTGAAAAATGTTGCTCCTTTAGTAGAGGTATGGCCTAGAAGAATCGGGGGAGCTACTTTTATGGTACCTAGACAAGTAAGATCTCAAAGAAGGATTTCTAAAGCCATAAAATGGATTATTTCTACTGCTAGAGCAAAAAAGGGTAAGCCTATGGCTGAAAAATTAGCTGAAGAAATAATTTTAGCAAGTCGAGAAGAAGGAGAAGCTTATAAAAAGAAAATAGAAATTCAAAAATTAGCTGAAACTAATAAAGCTTTCGCCCACTTTGCTTGGTGGGGAAGAAAAAAACAAGCTAAATAAAACTCATGGCTAGAGATTATCCTATTGAAAAAACAAGAAACATAGGTATTATTGCTCATATTGATGCAGGAAAAACAACGACTACCGAAAGGGTTTTATATTACACTGGAATTTCTCACAAAATTGGAGAAGTTCATGAAGGAACAACAGTGACTGACTGGATGCCTCAAGAAAGAGAAAGGGGAATTACTATTGTTTCTGCTGCTATTACTTGTTTTTGGAGCTTAAGTTATAAAAAGCAAGCTACTACAAAGGAAGAGAGACAAAAAGGAGAATATAAAATAAATATAATTGACACACCGGGGCATGTTGATTTTACCGCAGAAGTGGAAAGATCCCTAAGAGTTTTGGATGGAGCTATTGTTGTTTTTGATGGTGTTCAAGGAGTTGAAGCTCAATCAGAAACTGTTTGGCATCAAGCAGATAAGTATAGAGTTCCTCGTCTTTGTTTTATCAATAAACTTGATAGGATGGGAGCTGATTTTGAAGGTTCTTTAAAATCAATTAGGGAAAGACTTTCTAAAAATGTAGCTCCTATCAATATTCCAATAGGATTAGAAGAGAATTTTAAGGGAATTATTGATTTAATTTTGATGAAAGAAGTTTATTTTGAGGGTGAAAAAGGTGAAATAGTTACCTATAAGGATATAGAACCTTCTAGAAAAGAGGAAGCAGAAAGATGGAGAACCATAATGTTAGAAAAATTAGCTGAAAGTGACGAAGAATTTATGGATAAATATTTGCATTCCAATTTTAACGAAGATGATATCAGACAAGCAATTAGAAGGGCAGTATTGAAATATGAATTTATCCCTGTATACGTAGGTTCTTCGTTAAAAAATAAAGGTGTTCAGCCTTTATTGGATGGAGTAATTGATTTTCTACCTTCACCAGTTGATTTACCACCTGCTAAAGGTTTTCATCCTTTAACTCACCAAGAGATAGAAAGAAAGGCAGACGATAATGAATCTTTTTCAGGATTAGTTTTTAAAATAGCAGTCGATCCCTACGTTGGTACTTTATCTTATATAAGAATCTATTCAGGCATTTTGAAATCAGGAATGAATGTTTTAACTTCTAACACGGGTCAAAATTATCGTGTTGGTAGAATTGCGAGAATGCATGCTAATAACCGGGAAGAAATAAGCGAACTTTATGCAGGAGATATTGGAGCAATTGTGGGGGTAAAAGATTTAAGAACCGGAGATACTATTTGTGATCCTCAGCACCCGATAGTTTATGAAAAAATTGATTTTGCTGAACCGGTTATTTGGATGAAAATTGAACCTAAAACTAAACAAGATCAAGAAAAAATGGGATCAGCTCTTAAAGCTTTAGCCTATGAAGATCCAACTTTTCAGATTACAGTTAATAAAGAGACAGGCGATACTTTAATTGGAGGAATGGGAGAACTTCATTTAGAGATCAAAGTTGATCGTTTAAAAAGAGAATTTAATGTTGATTTAAATGTAGATAAACCTCAAGTTGCTTACCTAGAAACAATTACTAAGACTAGCACTGCCGAGGGTAAATACATTAGACAAAGTGGTGGTCGAGGTCAATATGGTCATGTTTGGTTAAGAGTAGAACCTCTGGAAAGAGGAGCTGGCTTTGAGTTTGTTAATGATATCAAAGGAGGTATAATTCCTTCCAACTTCATTCCTTCGGTAGAAAAAGGAGTGGTGGAAGCTTTAGAAAAAGGTGTTTTAGCTGGTTATCCTATTAGAGATTTAAGGATTATTTTGTTTGATGGTTCCTATCACGAAGTTGATTCTTCTGATATTGCTTTTAAAATTGCTGGTTCTATAGCCTTAAAAGAAGCAGTTAAATTAGCTTCTCCTATTTTGCTTGAACCAATAATGAAATTAGAAATAGTTATCCCTCCAGAATTTTTAGGGGATGTAACAGGCGATATTTCTTCTAGAAGAGCGAAGATTGAAGAAGTATTTGATAGAGGCATGACAAAAGTTATTAGAGCAAAAGTTCCTTTAGCCGAAATGTTTGGTTATGTTACCATTTTAAGATCTCTTACCCAAGGAAGAGGAAGTAGTATGATGGAGTTTTCTCATTATGAAGAAGTTCCTTATCAATTATCGCAGATGATAATTCAAAATAGAAACAGCGTTTAATGCAAAACAAAGGACAATTATTAATAGAAGCGGTTTTGGGATTACTTCTTCTTACTGTCATTTTAGGGGTTTTAGCTACTTTTATTCATCTCCTTTATCAAACTTCTAGATATCTTAATTTTAATCAATCAGTAGCTTTAGCTGGATTTGAAAAGTACCGCAATGCTCTTATTAGTATGGCTCAAACTAATTGGGATCTATTTGATTCTTTAGCTACTAACACAGAATATTTTTTAATAGCTAGTGGAAATCAATGGGTTATTTCTAGTGGTTCAGAAGTAATAATTTCTGGTCAAGAAAGATATGAGTTTAATTTCATGATTGGGGACTATACCACCTCAAGTATAAAGATGGTTACCACCACTTCTTATTTTGGTAGAGGAAAAATTGTTCTTAAAGATTATTTTTTATTACCTAAGTTAAATGTTAATTTTTGAAAAGCAAAAAAGAAAAAAATATTCTTTGTTTTCAAACAGAAATAAATTTTTATCCGCTTTTACTTTAATAGAAATTTTAATTTATTTAGGACTGTTTGCTATAGTCTTGCCTATTTTAGTAAATCTTCTCACTGATTATTTCAATGTAAAGAATAAGCTAGATCTTAAATCTGAATTAAGAAATATTTTTTTAAAGATAGAAAAGGAAGTTATTCAATCTACATCTTTAGATATTTTAACTGACTGGGAGATAGTTTTTAATAAAAAAAATGAAACCTTAGCTATTTTTAAAACAAGTCCTATCTATCTTGATCTAAATTCTTCCACTGTTAAAGGAATGGCCACTAATTTAAATATTGGTTCTATTAGTTTTAGCGGTGATAATTACGGAGTTTTTTTAACAGCTACAAGTACGTGTTTTATTACACAGAGTAATTCAACTTCTTCAATCTATTCTTTTTCTTCTTATGCTTGGTCGCCAGTAATAGGTTGGATTGAATTTAGAAACAATTTTAGTACCGAGCCTTTGTTTGGAGTTTGCGAAACAACTAACAAAGAACTTGTTGGTTGGGCCTGGAACGATATTATTGGTTGGATATCTTTTAATTGTTCTGATGTTAATATTTGTCAAACATCAAATTATAAAGTTTTTGAAAACAATGGTTATTTTTATGGTTATGCTTGGAATGACAATGTAGGGTGGATTATTTTTGATGGAAAAAAGGGAAGTGTTTATTTAGCTAAAATAAATCCCAATCTTTATTACTTGGAACTTTTATCTGATCCCCGAGTATTTGTTGAAGATCTTAAATTTTCGTATGTCGGAAATTCTTTAAAAACAGATATTAAAATAAAAAGTGGTAATTACTTTTATGAACAAGGAGAAACGGCCATTATTTTACCATTCAAATAAGGGTCAGGTTATTTTATTGATAATTTCTTTGATCTTGATTTTTTTTATTTTTTCTGTTATAATTTTAGGTAATCTAGCTTATCCGTCTGTTCAGTTTAGCTATATATTTAATAATTATGTCTCTTTAAAATCTTTAGTAATTAGTGGCCTAAGATATGCTTTATATCAACTTAACCAAGATCCTTCTTTTACCACTAGTTCAGCCGTAATTTTAATGCCCCAAGGTAGTTTTACTTATTCAGTTAATAACGATCCATTTGATAGTAGAATAAAGCTAATAGATATTAGAGCTAATCTATATAACACTCCTTTTGAAAAAAGAGTAAAAGCAACTTCTACCATTGACACAGAAGGAAAAATTTTGAGTTTAGAGGTAGTTGAAGAATAACTCTTAGCCCGAGTGGCGGAATTCGGTAGACGCAGTGGCTTCAGGGGTCACTGGCTTTAAAGGCCGTAAGGGTTCGAATCCCTTCTCGGGCAAATATAACAACCTAAATTGGCAAATTAATTTTTTATAAGGTCATCATTGAAGATATTTATAAAAATGGATAGTCTTTCTTTAATAGATAGAGAGAACAGTCAAAAAACAATTCGTACTAAATCGAGTCGTGAAGTTAAAAATAAATATTATGGCAATCTAAAAATTATTCCTTTGGGAGGATTAGAAGAAGTAGGTCGAAATATGACTGCTTTTGAATTGAACGAGAAAGAGATTTTGATTGTTGATATTGGTTTAGGTTATCCCTTTTTTGAAGAAATGCCAGGAATAGATTTTCTTATACCCAATGTTGATTATTTAGAAAAAAATAAAGAAAAGATCGTGGGCATCATTATAACTCATGGGCACTACGATCACATAGGAGCCATTCCTTATTTAATTGATAAAATCGGGAATCCTTCTATTTATGCTACTCCCTTAACCAAAGGTTTGATTCTTAAAAGACAAGAAGATTTTCCTCAAGCTCCTAAATTAAATATTATTGAGTTTAGTAAAGATAATTATAAAACTTTTAAAATAGGTTCTTTTATTATTGATTATTTTCATGTCAATCATAACATACCAGATTCTGTTGGTTTTTTTATTCAAACTCCGGTAGGAAATATTGTTCATACCGGTGATTTTAAAATTGATTTTTCTCCCTTTTTTGATAAACCAGCTAATCTTTCTCGCATCGTTAAATTAGCTCTTAAGGGTGTTAGACTCTTAATGATAGATTCTACCAATTCTACTCAACCAGGGTTTATTACTTCGGAGAGAAAAATTATGGAGAATTTAGAAGAAATATTTAGAAAATCAAATGGTAGAATCATTGCTGCTACTTTTGCTTCTTTACTTGAGAGAGTTCAGCAACTTATCTGGCTTTCTTCCATATATGGAAGAAAAGTGGTAATTGATGGAAGAACTATGAGATCTAATATAGAAGTGGCTCGCAAATTGAAATATCTTCAAATTCCTAAAGGAGTATTAATTAAACCCGAAGATAGTTTTAGGCTTAATCCTAGAGAAGTAACAATTATCTGTACTGGCTCTCAAGCGGAGGAAGGTTCTGCTTTAATGAAAATTAATACTGGAGAACATAAGTATTTTAAAATTATTCCAGGAGATACAGTTGTTTTTTCTTCTTCTATTATTCCAGGAAATGAGAGAGTAATTCAAGAATTAAAAGACGATATTGCTAAACAGGGCGCCAAAATTATTCATTATCAAATGATGGATATTCATGCTTCTGGTCATGCTTTCGCTGATGAAATAAAAATGTTTATTAACCTGGTAAGGCCGGAATATCTTATGCCTATACATGGTCATTATTTTATGATGAAAGCAGTAGAAGAAATTGGTCTTAATTTAGGAATTCCCAAGGAAAAAATTCTAATAGCAAGGAATGGTAAAATCATTGAATTAAATGAATACCGAGCTTTTATTTCTAATAACGAAGTTCAGTCTTCTCCGGTATATGTTGATGGTTTAGGTGTGGGTGATATCCAGGATGTGGTTTTAAGAGATAGACAAAACTTGGCTCGGGATGGTATGTTTGTTGTTGTAGTTATTATTGATTCATCTACAGGTCAAATTAAAACCAGTCCTGATATTATTTCTCGTGGTTTTGTTTATTTAAAGGAATCTAAAGAGCTGCTTAAAAATGTAAGACTTTTAGTCAAAAAAATTGTTGACAAAAATATCAAATTTTTAGGTGATGAATCTCCCTTGATTCAAGAAGAGCAGATTAAGTATAATTTAAAAGAGGAAATTTCAGAATTTCTTTTTAAAAAAACACAAAGAAGACCAATGGTTTTACCGGTCGTTATTAAATCTTAAAATATCCATTTATGGAAAGATACAATAGAGTGATTTTTATGATAATAGGCGCTTCTTTTCTTCTTTATCTTTTATTTCTCCCTTTTGATATTTATCAATTAAGGAGTCAGTTGATTAGTCCTCAAGAGGAACTAGAACCTAGACCTAAAACTGGCGAAATTTCTACTGGCACTTTGGTTGTTCCCTAAAAATTACGATTTTTATTTTTATTTTAAAATTAGTTAATGGAAAATATTCGCAATTTTGCTATCATTGCTCATATTGATCATGGAAAATCAACTTTAGCAGATAGATTTTTAGAAATTACGGAAACTATTCCTCAAGATAAATTAAAGCCTCAATATCTAGATAGACTTTCTTTAGAACGAGAAAAAGGAATTACTATCAAAATGCAGCCAGTAACGATGGAATATAAAGGTTATATTTTAAATCTAATTGATACTCCTGGACATATTGATTTTTCCTATGAAGTTTCTCGAGCTTTGGCGGCAGTGGAAGGCGCCCTGTTGTTAGTAGATGGAACACAAGGAATCCAGGCTCAAACAATTGCTAATCTTGAGTTAGCTAAAAAACAAGGTTTAAAAATAATTCCTATTGTTAATAAAATTGATCTTGAAATTTACAATCTTGATGAATTAATTGATGAGCTTAAAATTTTGACGGGAGAGGAAAAAGTTTTTTTAATTTCGGCTAAAACTGGTTTGGGGGTAAATGAACTTTTAGAAGCTATTATCGAAAAAATACCTCCACCACGAAAAGAGTTAAATAAAATTGATCTAGATAATAGTTTATCTTTGGTTTTTGATTCTCATTACGATAACTATTTAGGAATTGTAGCTCATGTTAGAGTTTTTAATGGTTTATTTAAAAAATTTGAAACTGCTTATTTAAAACAGGCTAATTATGAATTTAAAATTACCCAGGCAGGAATTTTTGATCCCGATCTTAAAGAAAGAAAAGAATTAGAAGCAGGAATGATAGGTTATATAGCTACGGGTATTAAAGATCCAGGCATCTTGAAAATAGGAGAAACAATCGTTTTAAACCCTTCGACGCCAGCTTTGCCAGGTTATGAAGAAGCAAAACCTGTTGTTTTTGCTAATGTTTTTCCTTCAGAGAATGTAAATTTTGATAATTTTACTTTTAATTTAAACAGATTGCGCCTCAATGATCCCTCTGTTACTTTAGAACCAGTTTCTTCTTTTTTAGGCAGGGGATATTTGATTGGTTGTTTGGGTTTGCTTCACTTAGAAATTTTTCAAGAAAGATTAAAAAGAGAATTAGGTACTGATGTTATTTTAACTTCTCCCTCGGTAGAATACTTGATAGAATTGAAAAACGGTGAGGAGGTTTTTATCAAGGATATAACTAAATTACCGCCCTTAGAAAAAATAAGACAAATCAAAGAACCATGGTCTAGGGCTACAGTTTATACTCCTTTATCATTTTCTGAAGCGGTGATTAATCTTTTAAAAAGAAACAGAGCTGAAATTGAAGAAAGTATAATTGAGGGAGGTATTTTGAAGATAAATGCTCAAGTGCCTTTAGCCGAGCTTATTTCTGGCTTTTATGATTCTTTGAAATCAGTCTCTTCGGGTTATGCTTCCTTAAAGTGGAGTTTTTTAGACTATCAATCAGGAGATTTAGTTTTGTTAGATATTTTGGTAGCTGAAGAAAAAAGTTTATCTTTAAGAAGAATTGTAAGTAGATTTAAAGCAGAAGAAATTGGTAGAAAGATTTTACTTCAGCTAAAAGAACTATTGCCCCGCGAAGAATTTCCTATTAAATTACAAGCAGCTATTGATGGGAAAATTATTTGCCGAGAGACAATTCCTGCTCTTAGAAAAGATGTTGCTGGTTGGCTTTATGGAGGAGATAGAACTAGAAAGATGAAGCTTTGGAAAAAACAGAAACAAGGAAAGAAAAAATTGGAAATTTTAGGGAAAGGAAAAGTTAAAATCCCCAATCATGTTTTAATTAAAATTTTGAAAACCGATTAAGAAAAACTATAGTTGTTCAGCATCTATTTCAATTTCTTCAATTTCAATATCTTCAAGAAATTTTCTTAAATTAAAATTTAAATCTTCGTTTATTTTTAAAATCAGTTGAAGAAAAAATTTTTTTCTTTTTTTAGGCGGATAAGAAAAAACTGGTCCGATAATTTCTATCTTCTCTGATTGAGAATTTTGTTTTGCTAATAAAAAATTTTTAGTTTTTATTAACTTTTCTTGAAGTTTCAAAATATCTTGACCTCCATATTTTAAAATTATCAGTCTTCTGAAAGGAGGTAATTTATTATTTTTTCTTTCTTCTAAAAGATAATCTATTATTTTACCTTCACTAATTTTTTCTTCGATAAATTCATTTTTAATTTTCGAGAAAAGAAAGACATTTTCCGTTTTTTGATAAAAAAAATCTAAAATTCTAATAAATCTTTCTCGTAAAAACAAGTTAAAAGTGTGATAAAACTGGTCAAAGTTAAAAAAGAAAAAAGCATCGATGGATTTAATTTCTGGATTAATAGTTAAGAGACTTCCTACCATATCTATTTTTTCTGAATTATTAAAAAGTTTTATCAATTTTTTGCTTTCTTTATCTAAAAAGATAACATTTCTTCCTAAATTTAAAAGATATTTATGTACATTGCTAGCAGAATATGTTAGGTTAAAAATTTCCAATTTGCTATGGCAATTATCACAGGTATTTATATTTTTATAATTTTTTAAGCAATGAGGGCAATAAAAACTAAATTTATCGACTGTTTCTTCGGAAGATAAAGATAAAAATTGGTCACAATTTTGACACCTTAAAAGAGAAAAACAATTTTGACATATGACTTTGGTAACTGTTTTTTGGGGAACAAATATTATAGTTTTGTTAAAATTGTTTATTTTTTTTTCGAAATCGTCAAGGGTTGATATTTTTTGGAAAGCAATTTTATTTTCTTTAAAGAGATTAAAATTATTAATTGAATAAAAAGAGGGTATATTCCCCCAAGGAATATAAGGTATTTTATTTATCTCTGAAAATTTAAGAAAAATTTTTCGATAATCAAAATAGGGAGGTTTAAAAAAATCTTTATAAAAAAAAGAACCTTCATCGTAAACTATTATTTTATCTAATCCTATCCAAGGTAAAAAAATACCATTTTTGTTCGAGATAAATATATTTTTTTCGGGTGTCATAATTTTCTTTAAGAGATTTTCGAAATTTTTAGAAGATAAGCTTGATTTAATAACTAATGGTTGAGATTTAAATTTTGTTTCTATTTCTTTTGCCACTGTAGAAAGATAATTTTCATTAGGCACCAAGACTAAAATTTTTTCTCCTTTTTTCAAACTTGTTTTTTTATGGAAATAAGATCTTTCTAATTTTTTATTGATTTCAATCATTTTGTTAAGATAAGGAAAAAACAAAGATAAAGAAGAAGCTAATGATAAGTTAGCATAATTTTTGAGCCAGAAAGCTAATTTAACTTGGTTATCGGAGATAATTGATTGAGAGTTAACTACTTGTAATATAGGCTTTAATTCTATTTTAGATTTTTTAATAAACCAACGTTTTCGAAAAATAGGCTCACTATTAAAAACATAACCAAATATTTTTCTTTTTTTAAATTCAATCTTTACTATGGCTCCCCTGAATATTTCTTTTTTGCTTTGATAGGAAAAAAAATCGGGTGCTTTTGCCGGAAGTCTAACTAATGGTATAATATCTATAATTAAAAAATTTTTTGTGACCATGATTTTTAAAGTAGGTATTGACTTAGGTACCGCTAATACGAATGTTTATCTTCCCAATAGGGGCGTGGTGATTACTGAACCAACAGTGGTAGCTTATGATGAAAATTTACAAAAAATTTTAGCTGTGGGTAAAGATGCTAAAGAGATGATAGGTAAAACACCAAAAGATATAAAAATATATCGTCCCTTAAAAGAAGGGGTAATTGCTGATTATAAGGCTACTTTAGCTATTTTAAGACATTTTTTAAATAAGTTAAAAATTACGAAATTTTTAAAGCCCAGTTTGGTAGTTTCAGTGCCTGCCGGAGTTACTTCAACAGAAAAAAGAGCTATTATCGATGCTGGTTTAGAAGCCGGAGCTAGAGAAGTTTTTCCTATAAAAGAGCCAATTTTAGCTTCCCTAGGTGCCGAAATGCCCATTCAATCACCTCTGGGCAATATGATAGTTAATATAGGAGGAGGAACTTCGGAAATAGCCATTATTTCTTTGGGAGGAATAGTTACTTTTGAATCTTTGAAAATAGCTGGAGATAAGATGGATGAAGCTATTAGGGATTATTTGAGGCGTAAATTTAATTTAGCCATCGGAGAAAAAACTGCTGAAAATTTAAAGATAGAAATAGGTTCAGCTTTGCCTACAATAAAAAATAATAACGGATCTGAACGCCAAGAAAAAATTCTTAGCAAAGAAGTTCATGGGGTTGATTTACTTAACGGTTTACCTAGATCGGTTAAGATTTATTCTTATCAAATTGCTGAAGCTCTTCAAAAGGAATTAAAGGAAATTACCAATGCCATTAAAAGAGTTTTAGCAGCTACACCACCAGAATTGGTAGCTGATATTATGGAAAACGGAATGGTTTTGTCTGGTGGAGGTGCTTTGCTTCGAGATATTGATATTTTGATCTCTCAACAAACATCGGTAAAAGCTTATGTAGCCGAAGATCCTCTTTATGCGGTAGCTCGAGGTACAGGTAAAGTTCTTGATAAAATTGATCTTTATAAAAAAGTGGTAGAATCTCATTATTAACTTTCATGATTGATGAGAAAACAAAAAAAATTTTAGATAATATCATTTGGGGAAAAGAAAATGCTTCCGTTTTGATTTTTGGAGCAGAGGGAATTGGCAAATTTTGGACTTTGAAAAACTATCTTCAAGAAAAAAATAAATTATTATCCGATCTTATAATTATTGATTCAGAAAGCAAATTTTTTCAAATTGATACTGCCAGATTCATCTCTAATATTTCTTCTTATAAAACAGATTTTAAAAGAATTATCTTAGTGAATGATTTTCATAAATTTCAAAAAGAAGCTCAAAATGTTCTTCTTAAAGTTTTAGAGAAAACTAATGTTCCTATGGTTTTTTTTCTCGTAACTCACAGATTAAATAAAGTTTTATCAACAATTAAATCTAGAAGTTTGCTTTTGCGTTTTCCTCTTCCTAGTTATGAGGAACATTTGGAAATTCTAAAAAAAAGAAATTATAATCTAGATGACATCAAGCTTGTTCTTAAAATTTATCCTTTTCAGCCGGGTAAAACAATTAATTTATTAGAAAATAGCGCTAAGATAAAAATTTTAAAAAAATTTATCAAGAGTGATAATTTAAAGAAAATTCTTCTTCTTGAAGAAATTGAAAAAAATTTTAGCCTAGCAGAATTTTTAGAAATTTTACTTAATCTAGAAAGAGTTGATCTTTTAAAGAATAAAATAAATCTTAATAGAATCAAAAGAATAATGAGTTTATATTTTGATTCTGATTACTATTTAAATGATGAGTTACAGTTAATTAATTTGATTCTAAATTATGGATGACGCCTGGAAAACATTAAAAAGAATAATTTTCATTCTTTTGTTGTTTTATTTTATGTTTTTTTTATTAGAAACAGATTTTCTTCTTAAAATAGGACAAATTGAACCCAAAACAAATTTTAGTCGTTATTTATTTAAAATTTTAAATATTCAATGAACTTAAATTTCAACATAAGCATAAGCGATTTCCGTTCTTCTTTAGAAAAGCTAATTCGTGAATTAGAAGAAAGATTAAAATCAATTCGCGGCTATAAGTTAAGTCGTGATTTTTTAGAAAATTTAGAAGTTGAAGTTTATCACTCTAAATACCCTCTTAAATCTTTGGGCCTTGTTTCTTCCTTAGATCATTTAAGTTTTCGTTTTGAACCATTTGATCCTAATTCGCTGACTGAAATTGAGATATCGATTCAAAATAGAAAAATGTCTTTAACATTAATCAAAGAAAAAAATTCTTTGATAATTAAATTTCCACCTATGACTGAGGAAATGAGAAAAGATATGGTTAGATCTTTACAAAAAATTAAAGAAGAAATTAAAATTAAAAGTCGACAGAAAAGAGATGATTATTTAAAGGAGTTAAAGCAAAAGAAAGAAAGTAGGCAAATTGGCGAGGATGTTTTTTATAAAAATAAAGAATTGTTAGATAAAGAAATTGATTCTTTTAATAAAAAAGTCGATGAAATATTTTTAAGAAAAGAAAAAGAAATTTTGGGATGACAATAATTATTTTTTTAATAACTTTAGGATTATTAATAATAATTCACGAGCTAGGTCATTTTTTAACAGCTAAAAAAAGTGGAGCTCTTGTAGAAGAATTTTCCGTTGGTTTACCCCCCAGGATAATTTCTCGTAAATTTAAAGGTACTTTTTATTCTTTGGGAGCTATTTTATTTGGTGGTTTTGTTAAATTAAGAGGAGAAGATGATCCAAATGATACTCAAGGATTTTTATTTTTATCTCCAGGTAAAAAACTTTTGATAGTTTCTGGAGGGGTTATTTTTAATATTCTTTTGGCTTATCTTTTGTTTAGTTTTAGTTTTCTTTGGGGTTATCCCTTGCCAGCAAATAAAATTGTTATCACAGGTTTAACAGATAATTCTTCGGTAAAAAATTATCTTCAGCCAGGGGATCAAATATTAAAAATAAAAAAAGGAGAATCCTTTTTTTATTTCTCCAAAGTTCAAGATTTACCTTTTTTCTTAAAGGCTAATCGTGGTCAAGAGGTTAAAATTTTTTATTTAAGACAAGGGAAAGAAAATTCTTTCCAGATAACAATTCCTCAGTCTGGAATTTTAGGAATTTATTTTAGTAACTTTGAGCTTAAAAAAACGCCTTTTCCCCTTAATTTCTGGGAAGGCTTAAAAGAATTAATTTCTTATATAGGAAAATTTTTTTATGGTTTAGGAATGTTACTTTTTTCTCTTTTTACCCAAGAAAAAATTAACGCCGAGATTATAGGTCCTATTGGTATTTATGATGTTTTTAATAATATTAAAAAACTAGGCTATAGTTATGTGCTTTATTTTGTAGGTATTTTATCTTTAAACTTAGCTTTGATTAATTTTTTACCTTTTCCTGGTCTTGATGGTTCTCGAGCTGTGTTTGCTTTTTATGAAATAATTTCTAAAAATCGTTTAAACTATCAAAAAGAAAAAATAATTCATCAGATAGGCTTGGTTTTTCTTTTTCTTCTTCTTTTTGTCGTTACTATTAAAGATATTTATAAGCTATGGAGATAAAAGATTCTAACTGGTATTTAAAAACTTTGATTAAAGCTGGTTTATTTGATTATGGTCCGGTTAAAGGAACAATTGTCTTTAAACCTTATGGTTATAGAATCTGGGAAAAGATTCAAAAATACGTAGATGGTGAATTTAAGAAGTTATCAATAGCGAACGCATATTTTCCTTTGTTTATTCCAGAATCTTTTTTGAAGAAGGAAAAACAACATTTAGAAGGATTTTCACCCGAGGTAGCTATAGTTACTTTCGCAGGGGGAGAAGAACTAGAGGAAAGATTAATTGTCAGGCCAACTTCAGAAACAATAATTTATCATTTTTTCTCTCAATGGGTAAAGTCTTATCGTGATTTACCTTTGCTAATTAATCAATGGTCTAATGTTGTAAGATGGGAAAAAAGACCTTTTCCTTTTTTAAGGAATACAGAATTTTTATGGCAAGAAGGTCATACCGCTCATACTTCTCATCAAGAGGCTGTTAAATTCGCTCTTAAGATTTTAGAAATCTACCAAAAAATCTATCAAGAAATTTTAGGGATTTATGGTTATGCAGGTAAAAAATCTAAAAATGAAAAATTTGCTGGAGCTAAAGATACTTATACTTATGAAATTTTGCTTCCAGATGGAAAAGCTCTTCAAGGTTGTACTTCTCATGATTTAGGACAAAATTTTTCTAAAGCCTTCGAGGTTAAATTTCAAGATCAAAAGGGTCAAGTAAAATACGTATGGCAAACTTCTTTCGGAATTACCACTAGAACAATTGGAGCTCTTTCTTGGGTTCATGGGGATAATCGAGGTTTAGTTTTTCCGCCGACGGTATCACCTTATCAAATAGTCATTGTACCTATCTATAGCAAAGAAAAAAATAATAAAACCGTTTATAATAAAATTAATTTTTATATTGAGAGAATGAAAAAAATAATTTCTGATTATGAATTTATTATTGACCAAAGTGAGCATACTCCCGGTTACAAGTTTAATGAGTGGGATTTAAAAGGCGTACCTCTAAGAATAGAGATTGGAAAGAAAGAGGTTGAACAGGAAAAGTTAACTATTTTTCGTCGAGATAAGCAACAAAGGCTAATGATGACCTTAGAAGAATTAGAAAACAATTTGAGTTTTTTGTTAAAAGAAATTCAGGTTAATTTATATACCAAGTCGAAAGAATTTACCGAAAAAAATACTCGTTTTGTGAAAAGTTACGAAGAATTTAAAAAAGTAATTTTCGTCAACAAGGGTTTTGTGAAAGCATTTTGGTGCGAGCAAGAAAAATGTGAGTTTAAGATAAAAGAAGAAACAAAAGCAACGACAAGATGTTTGCCTTTAAATAGTGAAAAGTCTTCTGGTAGATGTATTTATTGTAAGCAAAAGGCTGAAAACATTTGGTTATTTGCTCAGTCATATTAAGATGCTTAAAATTAAAAAAAATTTATTTATAGGGATAGATTTAGGAACAAATTCTACCAAGATTTATGTTAAGGAATTAGGTACGATTGAAGAAATTCCCACGGTGATTTCTCTAAATAGAAGAAACAGAAATATTGTAGCTATAGGTGAAGAAGCTAAAAAAATGATAGGAAGAAACCCTGCCCATATTGAGGTTGTTAGGCCTGTTCTTAAAGGTATAGTTACTCACTTTGATGAAGCTCTTATTTTCTTAGAAGAAATTTTAGATAGAGTCAAGAGAAATTACTTTTCAATCAGAGGGAATATATTAGTTATAGGTATACCTTTAGATCTAACCGAAGTACAGAAAAAGGGTGTTATTGATATTGGTTATGGTACGGGAGCTAGAGAAGTTTATCTTATTGAGGAGCCATTAGCAGCAGCTTTGGGGGCCAATCTTGATATTGAAGAAGCAAAAGGTGTTTTAATAACTGATATAGGTGGAGGAACGACAGATATAGCTTTAATTTCCTTAGGTGGTGTAGTTTTGGGTAAGAGTATTAGAATTGGTGGAGATGTATTTAATGAATCGATTTTAAATTATCTTAAAACGAAATATGGTATCTTGGTAGGTGAAAGTCAGGTCGAGGAAGCTAAAATTAAAATTGGATCTATTAATTCTAAGCCATCACAAAATTTTGTTTTAAAGGGTCGAGATGTTTTAACCGGTCTTCCTAAAGAATTGATTTTTACTAGTCAAGATCTTCGAGAGGGAATTATTGAAAATCTAGAAGATATTGCTTTAACCTTAAAGGATATTATCAATTTAACACCTCCAGATCTTTTGGGTGATATTAGCTTTTGGGGTGTTTACTTAAGTGGCGGCGGATCTTTGATTGAAGGTTTAGATTCTTTTTTAGAAAAAGAAATCAAACTCAAAATTAATATTGTCGAAGAACCTAGATATGCTGTCATTAGGGGGATCGGTAAGATTTTAGAAGATTTTGATCATTTTAAAAAAATACTTATTAATGTCTAATAAAATTAAAAATTTGGTTTTTTTCCTTTTAATTAGTTCGACTTTGTTATTTTTAAGTTTTCAAGGAGTAGTAGCTCAGCAAGAAAATAGTGTTTTTGTTTTTTCTTTGAATTTTCAAAAATATATTAAAAATTTTTTGTCTAAAATTTTTGGCTTTTCTGAAGACTCTTTTTATAAAGAAAAATATTTTCAGCTTTTAGAAGAATTAGCTAAAATCAAAATAGCTCTTAAAGAGAATCAAGAATTAAATTTAGAAAATTTAGAAATCAAATATCGACCAAAAATAGAAAAAGTAGAGGTATTGAAGCAAGATAGTTTAGGAAATTTTTATATTTCTAATTTTTCTGGAATTAAAGAGGGAATGATTGTTTTAGATCCTAATTGGATTTTAGTTGGTAAGGTTGATAAAGTTCACAAAGACTATTCTATAGTTAAATCTTTACTTTATCCAGATTTTTCTTTTAATGCTCTTGATTTTAAAGGAAATTTATTAGGTTTAGCTAATTCTATTTCTAATGGTTTTTTAGAAATAAATTATGTTGATCCCAAAACGAATATTAACAAAGATGATCTTGTCTTAACAGCAGAAAGCGATATTTTTCCTGAAGGTTTTTTAATAGGTTCAGTGACTAAAGTGATTAAATCTACTTATGACGTTAAAGTTATAGTCAAACTTTTGGCTAATTTTAATTCTGATAAATTTATCATTCTTAAATAAATGCTTTACTCTTTTTTGATTGTATTTTTATTACAACCATTTTTTAATTATCCTTTTTTATTTTTACCTTTGGTATTAAAGGATTTTTTTTCTAATAAGGTAAGATCCCTAAATATCGAGTTACTTATTTTTACCTTGTTTTATGATTTGCTTTTTATAAAACCAATAGGATTTTTTCTTACTATTACTGTTTTTTCTCTTTTAGCAATTGCTCTTTTAGAAAAATTTTTGGATAATGAATATTTTTATCAAATTTTTATTTTTCTTTTAATTTTTAATTCTGTTTTTCTTTTTCTTTATTTTTACTTTTCAGGGTTAAGAGTTTTTAATTTGTATCTTATAGTTAAATTTTTAACAATTAATCTTGTATATCAATTAATTTATTTTTTTCTTAAAGGACATAAATAACTCAGAAATATATGATATAATAAACTAGGTTTTTAAAGGGGGAGTAGTTCTAATTGGCAGAACGCTGGTCTCCAAAACCAGAGGTTGTAGGTTCGACTCCTACCTCCCCCGATTTTTAATTTTAATTTGCTGCCTAATTTTTTAAAAAAGATAAAAAGACTATATTTTCTAGTAATTTTTCTTTTTAAGATTGATATTTTATGGTATAATTAACTTAATGCGGGCGTAGTTCAGCTTGGTTAGAACGCCGCCCTGTCACGGCGGAGGTCGCCGGTTCAAGTCCGGTCGCCCGCGCCATAATAATTATTTAAAAAGGTCAGATTGAATAAGAAATAGAATTTTTTTATTTTATAAAAATTTATAAAATTTATTTTTACTGATGGTTTTAAAACTAATAAAATCAAGAGGAAAATCAAAGATTGTGTCTCTGCTGCCTTTTTATAAGAAAGTTATTACTCAAAATAAACCTTATAAGCCTTTGTTGATTTCTTTAAAAAAACAAACCGCTAGATCAAGGGGAAGAATTACTGTAAGATTTCGAAAAAATCCTGTTCATCGTAGGCTTTATCGAGTGATAGATTTTTCTAGACTTAATAAACAAAATATTCCTGCTAAGGTAGAGACTATTGAATATGATCCTAATCGTACAGCATTGATAATGCTTTGTCTTTATAAAGACGGAGAACGAAGATATCATCTTGCTCCTGAAGGTATAAAAGTAGGTGAGGAAATTGTTTGTGGTGAAAATGCGGAAATTAAAATAGGCAATCGTCTTCCTTTAAAAAATATTAATGCAGGAACAGAAATTTGCGAAGTAGAATTAACTCCTGGATCTGGGGCTAAGCTTATTCGTTCAGCTGGCTCTTTTGGCATAATGAGAGGTATAGAGGGAAATTATGCTATTATCAAGATGCCTTCTGGTGAAATCAGAAAGATTCATCAAAATTGTTATGCTACCATCGGTCGAGTTTCAAACAGTGATCATGCTCATATTAGAATTGGAAAAGCGGGAAGAAAAATTTGGAAAGGAAGAAGACCTCATGTACGAGGTTCAGCTATGAATCCGAGAGATCATCCTTACGGTGGTGGTGAAGGAAGAACTACTAGAGGAACAAGAAAACCAAAAGATAAATGGGGAAATGTCACCGGAGGTAGAAAAACAAGAAAAGCTAAAAAACCAAGTTCTAAGTTTATTATTAGTCGAAGACCAAAAAAGAAAAAGAAGAAATAAAAATGTCCCGGAGTAGCAAAAAAGGATTTTATATAGATGAAAAACTTTTGAAGAAAGTTAATAAAGTTAAAAATTTGCCCTTAGAAGAAAGAAGTAAGACTGTTATTAGAACTTGGTCAAGAGATTCTACCATTACTCCCGAGATGATAGGTATAACATTTGAGGTGCATCAAGGTAAAGGATTTACCAAGGTTAAGGTTATCGAAGATATGGTTGGACATAAGTTAGGGGAATTTGCTCCCACAAGAAAATTTGTTCGCCACGGTGGTCGAGCAGCTAAGGAGTTAGCTAAGAAAGGAAAATAAACCATGACTATAGCCAAAGCCAAATTAAACTATTTTAGAATGTCACCAAGGAAAGTAAGAGAAGTTGTTCACGTGATAAAGAAATTAGATGTTTCTCATGCTTTGAAAAAACTTTTATTTATAAACAAAAAAGCAGCTAGAGATATTTTAAAATTATTAAAATCAGCCATAGCTAACGCTAAAAACAAAGGATATAACGAGAATGATCTCTATGTGAAAAATATTTTTGTTCAAGAGGGTCCTAAGAAAATGAAAAGATACTATCCCAAAGCTAGAGGAGCAGTGGGAAGAATTCTAAAAGCTATGAGTCATATAACCATTGAGCTTGATTTAAAAAGCAATTTTAAAAAAGAGTCGTTATCAGATAATTCTTCAAAAGAAAAAAACAAATAAACATGGGTCACAAGGTACCACCAAGGGCATTAAGACTGGGTATTAACCAACAATGGTCTTCGAGATGGTTTTTTAGTAAGAATATTCCAGTTTTTTTGGAAGCCGATTATTTGATCAGAGAAACAATAAAAAAAATGTTTCCCAAGGCTGGAATTACCGATATTATTATTGAAAGAAAAAGCCCTGATCATTGCAAGGTAATTATTAATACAGGTAAAGCTGGTTTAGTGGTAGGAAGAGATGGACAACTTCTTAAGAATTTAATTAAAGTTTTAGACAAAAAATTAAAAAATCTTTTTTCTCAAAAAAATCTCCAAACACCTTCTTTAGATATTGATGTAGTAGAAGTTAAAAAACCGTTTAGTTCAGCTGCTTATTTAGCTGAAATGATTGCTTTAGATATAGAGAAAGGATTGCCAGTAAGAAAAGTGATAAAAAAAGTTATTGAAAAAGTTAGTCAAAATAAAGAAATTTTAGGCATAAAAGTTAGAGCTGCTGGAAGACTTAATGGATCTACTATCAAAAGAAGAGAAACTATTTCTTGGGGTAAAATACCTTTGTCTACTTTAGTGGCTGATATTGATAATGTTTCACGTCCAGTTCTTACCAAATATGGCATTATAGGTATTAAGGTTTGGCTTTATAAGGGCGAAAAAAGTAAGATGACGGAAGAAAACGATGCTTTGGCCTAAAAAGACAAAATATCGAAAAGCACAGAAAGGAAGAGGGTTGAATAAAACAATAGCTACCAAAGGTACAGAGTTGGAATGGGGAGAACTTGGCTTAAAATCAATGGAATTTAAATTGCTTTCTAGTAAGGAAATTGAATCCGCTTTAAATGAATTAAAGAAAAGATTGGGGAAAAAGGCTAAATTTTGGTTAAGAATATTTCCTCATAAACCTAAAACTAAAAAACCGCCAGAAGTTAGAATGGGAGGAGGTAAAGGAGATGTTGAAGACTATGTAGCTGTAGTCAAACCAGGAGTAATTATTTTTGAAGTTTCTGGTTTAGATAAAAACCTTCTTCGTTATGCTTTAAAATCCGCAAGTTATAAATTTTCAATTAAAACAAAAATTATTGAAAAATGAAAGCCAAGGAGTTGAGAAATAAAAATATATTAGAATTAAGGAAAATGGTTGAAGAAATAAGAAAAAAAATAGCTCAGATGGTTATTGAAAAGAGTATGAATAAATTATCTAAACCGCATTTGCTCAGAATTTACAAAAAAGATTTGGCTCGTTTATTAACCATAATTAAAGAAAATGAGAAAAAGGTTAATAGGTGAAGTTATCAGTGATAAAATGAAAAAGACGAGAGTTGTTATTTGTTGGTATTTAAAAAAACATCCCAAGTATCATAAGTTTTACAAGCATAAAACCAAATGTTATGTTCACGATGAAAGAGAAGAATCTAAAGCGGGAGATAAGATATTAATCGAACAAACTCGCCCCTTGTCGAAATTAAAAAGATGGAGATTAGTTAAAATCTTAACATGATTCAAAGGAGGACAATTTTAAATGTTGCTGATAATTCAGGAGCTTTAAAATTGCAGTGTATCGGTATTGTAGGCAAGGGTAATGCTCGTTATGCTCAAATAGGAGATATAATTACCTGCACTGTTAAAAAAGTTGAACCGAGAAAAGAAATTAAAAAAGGATCAGTGGTAAGAGCTTTAATTGTAAGACAAAAAAGAAATTATAGAAGAAAAGATGGAACTTATATTAGGTTTGAAGAAAATGCTTGCGTTGTTTTAAAAGGTCAAACAAAAGATATTTTAGGCAATAGGATTTTTGGTCCTATTCCTAGAGAAATAAAAGAATTAGGTTATATCAAAATTGCTAATTTAGCAGAAGCTTTAATTTAAAATGAAAGTTAAAAAAGGAGATTTAGTTTTAATTATCAGAGGAAAAGATAGAGGTAAAACAGGAAAAATAATTAAATCTTTGCCTAAAGAGAAGAAGGTAGTAGTTGAAGGTTTAAACATGGTTAAAAAACATATAAGACCGAAAAGACAAGGAGAAAAAGGAAAAATTATAGAAATACCTAGACCAATTTTTTCAAGTAATGTTAAGTTAATTTGTCCCAGTTGTCATAAAGCTACCAGAGTAGGATACAGAAAAGAAAATGATAAAAAATTTAGATTTTGTAAAAAATGTTCGTCATTAATTAAGTAATTTTTTAAAATTTAATTTATTTCAAAATGCTTCAAAAAAATTTTTATTCTGACATTATGCCTTTACTTAAGAAAGATTTGGGGTTGAAAAATGATTTAGAGGTTCCAAGACCAATTAAAGGAATAGTTCAAATTGGTGTTGGTAAACTAATAAATCAACATCCTGAAAATCAACAAAAAATAATTGATGATGCTGTTTATGTTTTATCAATGATTACTGGACAAAAACCTAAAGTAGTTGTAGCTAAAAAATCTGTATCTGGTTTTAAGTTAAGAAAAGGTAATACGGTAGCTTTATTAGTCACCCTAAGAAGAAAAAAACTTTTAGATTTTATAGAAAGATTGATTACTTATGCTTTGCCTAGAACTAAAGATTTTACCGGAATAAAGAAAAAAAATATTGATACTAAAGGGAATTTAAATTTAGGTTTTAAAGAAATTACTATTTTTCCTGAGGCAATTTCTGATAAAATAAAATATAGCTTTGGTTTTAGCGTTAATTTAATAGCTTCGGGTAAAAACAAAGAGGAGAATATAAAACTTTGGTCTTATTTAGGCTTTCCTTTAAGTTTATAATATAACAATGGTTTCCAAGGGACAAATTGAACGTTGGTCAAGAAAACAAAAGTACAAGACAAAAAAGAGAAATTTTTGTTTTCGTTGTGGCAGAACGAGGGGTTATTTTAGAGATTTTAATTTGTGTCGTATTTGTTTAAGAGAGTTAGCCCACAAGGGAGAGATTCCGGGGCTAAAAAAAGCTAGCTGGTAATGGTAATGACAGATCCAATAGCAGATTTTCTTACAAGAATTAGAAATGCTTTGATGTCAAAGAAAAAAACTGTTTCTGCTCCTTATTCAAACATCAAAGTGGCTATTACTAAAATCTTACAAGAAAATGGATATATAAATAATTTTCGAGTTTTGGAAAGAAATAAGAAAAAAACTATTCAGATCTATTTACATTACGATGAAAAAAACAATCCTTTTCTTGAAGAAATAAAAAGAATTTCAAAACCAGGTCGTAGGGTCTATATGAAGTATAAAGAAATGAAACCAATAAAAAATGGTTATGGTTTTAGAATTATTTCTACTAGTAGAGGAATAATGACTGATTTGGAAGCTAGAAAAAGAAAATTAGGCGGTGAAGTTATATGCGAAATTTTCTAGTTTAAAAGTATCAAAATGTCAAAAATAGGCAAAAAAATTATCAATCTTCCAGAAGAGGTTAAAATAACTGAAGTTAGCGAAGGAAGGTTTGAAATTAAGGGACCAAAAGGTGTTTTATTTTTTGAATTACCGTCAGTTTTTAAGCTGGAGGAAGAAAACAGAATTGTAAAAGTAGTTCCACTTAAAGATAATTTAGACAAAAAAACGAAAGCTTTATGGGGCACTTTAAGATCTTTGTTGAACAATAAAGTTTTGGGAGTTAAAGATGGTTTTGAAAAAGTTCTAATTCTTCAAGGATTGGGTTATGCAGCAGAGGTTAAAGAAGACAAAATATTTTTTAAACTTGGCTATTCTCATCCAGTAGAATTAGCAATTCCTAATGATGTTAAGGTTGAAGTTAAAACAGAAAAGGGAAGAAGTTTGATTTATGTTAGAGGTATAGATAAAGAAAAAGTTGGTGCTTTTGCTTTTAAAATTAAGAAGCTTAAACCAGCTGATGTTTATCACATGAAGGGTTTTAGATATTTTGATGAGGTAATTAAATTAAAACCGGTAAAAAAATCAGCTAAATAAAAATGAAAAAAGAAAAAAGAATTAGAAAACATTACAAAATAAGAAAAAAAATCAAAGGAACAGTAGATCGTCCCAGGTTATCAGTTTTTCACTCTAATAAAAATATTTATGTTCAGTTAATTGATGACGAAAAAGGAGTTACTTTAGTAAGTGGTAATAGTTTAGAGTTTAAAAATGAGAAGTTATCTAGTAAAGAAAAATTAAATAAATTAGCAGA